>JAIRTS010000126.1 GCA_031254795.1 Treponema sp. | reverse complement strand
CATCCGCCGTCGCGGGAGCCGGGAGCGTCATGAATGCGCCCTGTGCCTGGAAGTTGAGGGCGTTGGCCACGCCAGAGCAAAGAGGGAGGCGCGCCGGAGCGCCGCTGAAACACAGCTTGGCCTTGGCCAATGGGCGCGGCGGGAAACACTGTCACGGGAAGACGCCGACGCGGGCATTCATGAATTCGACGCCGTTAGCCGGAGAAAAACTGATTGGCTGCGATGAGACTGACAGACAGCCCTCATGAGCTCAATTCAAGTGTCGGATAAAGTCTTGGCGATCACAGCTAAATCGTTTCCTGAGGCCATGCAACAAAACGGACCTGTTGAAAAGTCGATTTGTGAACTTGCCCTATTAAACGGAAATCGCAGGTTCGTATTTGCGGGTTGTCGGATATGATTTAGCGGCTCGCTGAACACGACGGCTTATTAGCTCCGCGCTCTATCTTCTTATGCCCCAACGGCTTTAGCCATCCGTTTCAGGTTCAACGCGGGCGCCGCCAAGAGACATTCTTCGGCGGCCTGGCGAACACCCCTTTTCCGGCGGCGCCTCAAATTATGGTTGTTCCCCAGAGCCGCGAAGGCTCCTTCACCCCAGATCCCCCGCGGCCTCCGAACCCGCCGGCGCGCCGGCGTCTCACGCCTCGCGCGGTTGGCGTAATACGCCGGATAACACGGGGCCGCGCTTATCCGCGTTGACCCTTTCGCAGTCCGGCGCATCTCCCAATGGGCGCATCTCCGGCGAGTCCCGGGCGGCGCGCGGCGGAGACGGCGATGGCCGGCTCCCTTCTTAAAAACAAGCCGCGAAAATAAAAGCCGCCCCCTTTCACGCGGGTGAAAAAATCTCCTTCCGGCTGACGCTCAAACCCTTCCTTCATCGGATTGTTACGGCGACGCCGGAGGCTCGCGCGACCAGCCGCTCCCATAATCCCCAGCCCCCGATGCGCCGCCCCGGCGCCGCGACCCGCGCCAAGCCCCAGCCTTTCAACCGGCAGCGCGTTGTCCCGCCGCCGCTCAACGCGCTTCAAAATAATATCGCCTTCCCGCCGGTTCGCCGGATAGCGACCCCCGCCGGTAATGACGCCGTTTTCCGCGCCAACGGTCATTTCCGCAAGACGACCAAGCCCCTGTTTCCTCTCCTGACGCGCGCGCCCCCAGTCTTTGCCGGTTTTGCTTCGCGGCTCCTTCTTCCCGACGGCGACCGGAGTCGTGTGTAAACGGCTATATACACCAAGGAGCAAGCATGGTCTTTTCAAAAGAGCCTCTGGATGAAATCCTGAAGAACTGCCACGGCCCAGACGATTTTTACGGGCCATCCGGAATTATGCGGCGGCTTGCCAAGGCGCCTGTTGAGCGGGACATGGAGGCTGAGCTAACCGGGCGTCTTGGCTGTCGGAAACATGGCCAGGGCGCGAAACCAAGCGCAAGCCGCCAGAACGGGAAAACCGCCAAAGAGCTGAGAGCCGACGACGGGCCGGTGGCCATCGAAGTCCCCCGGATCGCGCCGAAACGCCATGGGAAAAGAAGTTTCCACCGAGTCTCGGGGTTTTGACGATAAAATCCTGTCCATGTGCGCCCTGGGGATCGCCACGCGGCGGACGCGTCGCCCGAACCCATCAGCCGGCCGCCGAATGGCGGCGCCGGACGCTTGGGCCGATGCGCCCGGCGCCGCTCACGGACGCGCCGCGGGTCAATATTCGGGACGGGGCGGCGGCGAAAAAATCGGCGTGTTTGGCACAGGCGATACGGTTAGACGGCCATAAGGAGCTGCCATGGCTCCGGTAGTCGGCGACGGCGGATGTTCATGGGCTTGAAAAACATATCCAGAAAATGGCCCGTGCCAAATTAAAGATTGAGGGCCGCTCCCTATCAATTCGCACTTTCCATTTCCTTTGCGTATTAACCGTCATGCCCAGAGGCGGTATGGTGCGGATTGGCCATTCGTCCTGATCCTTGAGAAAGCGGGTTGCGCGAAACTTCGATCTCAGAAACAGTGCTGCCGGCGGGTCTTGTACTTCGGATGAAAAATTTTTGCTTACCGCATACCCATGATCGGATGTAATAACAAGCCTGTGGCCTTTGCGCAATTTGTTGACAAATTCCCAAAAGCCATCACCTTGCAGCTCTTCCGCGACTATTTTTTCTAAAATATCAGGATCATTGTTTACGTGAATATGATCATCAAGCCAGGAATGCCAGATAAAAAGATTGGGATTCGGTATAACCGTGCAATCCTCGAAGGGGCTGCTATAAACACCGGTATAACAATTGCCGGCAAAGGGGATAAAGCCCGCATCTTTCTTGTCGTCCGCAAGAGACGCTCTGGAGGACGCGCCAAGGCTGCGGGCAAACTCACCGGTGGTTGACGGACACTCGGAACCGGTTAAGCTGACGCAGGCAATGTCAATATTCCGGTTCTTGGCGGCTTCCGCAATAATAAATAACTCCCGCGGCGAAAGGGCGTCAAGGATAAGGACGGCTTTTCCCCCTGCCGCCGCGGCGGTTGTCCATGACGCAAGACGAGCGGATGTCTTTTCTGCAGCCTCGGGGAATGTTTCCCAGAGTTCCCACGCGGCTTCCGCAAGCAGGCGATCCGGCTCTACGGTTTCCGCATGGAGTTTTGCAGGCGAGTCGACGGTAAGTGCTTTCATCTGCATCAAGGAAAAAATATCAGCCCAGATTTCGGCGGGTGATTTATTCGCAAGGATCACCTCTACCCATCGGTCATTCATCGCGGTCTCCTGTACTGCCCTTCGTTGTCCCGCTGTTTTCAATGTCATCATACGAAATTGAAAGGCCCGCCTGATATGCGATAGGTATGCGCTGCAAAATTTGTTTTATCTGGAATACGCTCAACCCGTCAAATTCCAGCGTCGCCTTGTTGATCGTTTTATCAGAAGAAAGGCCCCACGATTCAAACTGTCCAATTAGATTAATACTTGAACGCGGAGCAGATGATTTGGTACGGGGTATCTTTATCTGAACGGGCGGCGGCGGCGACATCGTGCCAAGCTGCGGAGAAACCGGTTGTACGGGCCGTCCTTGCGGCGGCATGGTTGGAGTATTCGCAGCCGCTCCATTATCCGCGACTGAACCAGAAAAAAGCGAAGGGGCGCCAGGCTGTACTGCCGATCCAACCGGAGCGCCGCCTGCTGCGCCGGGCAATGAAAGCTGGTAACTCTTCATAACGTTGATTTGGCCGGCAGCCTTGGATCGTATAAAATTTAAGGCGCTCCCGGCATTTTCGTCATCCGGTCTGCGCGCTATCCATACACCTTTGGCGTTAATGGCAATATCACCGTCCGCGGCGATTTCAAAAATAATATCCGCGATCTTTTCTTCTTTAAGGTATGGGATGACCGTACCTGAAGACGGCGGCGGTTCAACAAGGCTGTCAATAATATCCTTGATGAACAACGAATTCTTTGCGTGCCGCATGACGTTTTTTTTGAATTCGGAACGATCAAACAAATTCTGCAGTAAATCAGTTTCAATTGATTTGAGTATATCCTTACCCGGACCCGGGGCGGAGATTTTCAGTGTTTCAAACCGGCATCTTGCGGGATTCTGATAGTCCCATTTATACAATATGGCAAAACGATCAAAACGGGATTTTAGATTAGTTACCAGTTTGGTTTGATATTCATGATGCAGACTGTTGTATGAGCGCTCCTGTCCCCAGGCTTTTTTTGAACAAAGAAATGCGCAGCGGCTTAAAAAAACAAGTCCCTTATCGGAAAACAGGCTGTTTTTGGTCAATAAAAAACGGATGGTATTTCGGCGGCGGCTTAAATTGTCTTTAAGCCAGTTACCCAGAATGGTGTGCATGGGCTCGCGGCTGTTGTTTTCGATGTTTTCGGGTATTACCAAAAGGATGGGGCGGTCCCAGTTTGCGGGACGCTCATGATCTTTTACTTCCGTCCAGGGATCCGTCCGCCACGACGGACCAAGGACTATTATTTTTGTGCTTGTCTGCGTTTCAGGAGAAAAGACCGCGTGCAGCGTATCGCGGATATAATTAATATCTTCCATTGGATAGACTTGCTGCGCGCCGGAAGAAGAAACATTGACCGCCCACAGGTTTTCGTTTTTGGCAAAAGACCGTACTTTGGAATTGGGATTTTCTTCAAGGGAAAATTTTATCTGGGGAACATTTATGTCGCCGCCAAAAATATGTGTGCTGTTCTCGATAAGGCTTGACAACTCAACATTGAAATCATTGTCGCTTAACGGGGTATCTCTGGTAATTTCCAGATGAAGCAGTGAAGGATCAACGCCGCTTGAATCATTATGAAAAAGCGAATGCATCCAAATATCGCTTATCATATAGCGCGCATTTTTTACATCAGGCGCAATCGTAACAATCGTGGAAAGATTTTTCTGCGCGATTTTGCGCAGTTTGTCAGGGTTGTCGGTAGCGGCAATGGAATTGATGAGCGTTTGCACCTCGTCATTTTCGCCATCCACAAAAAAATCAGCCGGTGTGATCACCGGGCACTGATCGCCTCTGCTCTTGAAAACCTGGGCAAGAATCTTGATTAAATCCCGGTTATCCTGTGCGGCACGGGAAACAAGAATTTGTTCTTCAAGAAGTTCAATAAGTTCAGGACTGAATGGCCAGCAGGAAAAGACCTCGGTTTTAAGCCGTGTTTTTTCCTGGGGCGAAACATTGGAAAACCGCAGCCGTATACGTTCCTTGGCATACACAGCGCCTGTACTTTTGATGCCGGATACGGCAATATTTTCCCGGTTTTCAAACAGGCGGTGAAGCAGAAGTTTTTGCCGTTCTTGTCTTGCTTCGGGACTAAGAAAATCTATGTCGATGGGATTCTGGCGGCGGACTTGGGTGTACGCATTGTTGTTGGTGTCAAGAACAGAAACAGCGAGCATCAGTTTTTCGGGGTGGTCTTTGGCTATCTCAGAAAGAAGCTGGATAAAATTAAACGCATTGGCCTGTATGGGGATTCCGTTTTTTTCTTTTGGCAGACTGTTGAACCAGGTCTGAAACTCATCAAGGATGAGGCAGACTTTCTGGTCCGCAAACATATTCTCAAGCAGCGTCCGGGAAGGGACGGGCTGGTTTCCAAGTTCAAACTGGCCTTTGTAATATTCGCCCCTGGGATGACGGGCGAAGAGCAGCTCCCAAAGAAACGTGTATTCGTAGTTGTGGACGGCTTCGGATATGGGAAGATAGCCGCGGAGAAGCTTGATCCCGGCCAACTCCGGCTTGCCCCGGCCTGCCCAGCCCGCAAGCCAAGACTCGACAACATCCGGGGACGCTACGGCATGGTGCATAAGAGCCATGATGTGGGACTTGCCCCGGCCCCGCTCGCCTTTCAAAACAAGCGGGCGGCCCAATTGCGGTTCACTAATGGCTTTGAGGGCGATCTTTACATCCGTTGTCGGATAGGTGATGGAAAGGATATACCCGGCGTCTTTTTGGACAGCCCCTTTTTTATCGCTGGTCCGCAGTTCAATTGCCGTTCCCGGCATACTTGAACCAAGGAATTCATCCCGTAACTTCAATCCAAGCATAATTCATGCGCCTTTACCCTAAAAATTACCCCGATTGGGCCAGTTTTAACACAATGAGGAGCAGTATAGCAGAAAAGCAGGAGTGCGGGAAAGGGGAGAAAATGGGAATCAACAGATACTAAATTTTATGGCTAAAACAAACATCAGCAATAACAAACAGTGTATAGAGAAATAGTGATAGTCGTAAAGCATGCCCTCGGTTTGCGTGGTGGCTATTGTCTTAAAATAGCCACCACGCATTGTTTTATACAGGTCATCGGTAAGAAAATTTGAGTCGCGATATACCCGCGAAAAAGCGTGTTGTACCGGTTCAGGTATTTCGTTCCAAAACCGCGCGCCCTCCTCTTCCTTTCTTTAATGAAACTGAGATACCCATTGACCTTGTTTATTCGATAGAATACGCCCCTTCCGTTTGCCGCGGTCGAACAGAGAACCTTTTCTTCCAATACTTTAGAGGCGACTCCGCCGCACACCATTGTCGTTGTTAATTCGTAAGGTTGCCTATATAATGACTCACCTTACGCAAAATAAAAGAATATGTTAAAATGGAAGCATGGTAAGGGATCTATTAGATATATACAGTGATTATTTGTTGTATAGTGGATGCCAGACAACGAGGCAACTGACAGCAAAGCGAAAAGGGGCCTGGGCCAATTCGAGAGGCTGGATCAGACGCGGACGCCGGAGGAGAAGCCCCTGAAAGTCTGGGCAAAGGATTTGAAATTCCCTGTGGCGGTGTTCAGAGAAGTCTTTAGAAACAAAGACGGGAAGGAAGGGAGCGTTTTCCGGCGACCAATGACGTAAGCATGACCGGGGACCGGTTCAAAACGCCCCGCGAGAAACGGCGGGGCGTGGAAGAATATCACAGAACGCGCTAACAGGAAGTTCGTCGGCGCGTCAGGAAAGGACGCGGAGCGACCATATATTTGCGGCGATACACGGGCATGTGAAACTGGAGAAGCTTAAACTTGCGACAGGGCGCGATCATTTTGCGTTAAGGGCAAAAATGTATATGACTTCACTCCAGACGGCTACGCTCGTATTTCAAAAGCTCTGGGAAAATACACAATCTCTTGCTTTTGTGTAAGGTGAGTTATTTTAGTAACATTTCATTTTTCTATTTTATGTTCAGCCAGGAAGATGTCCAGCGCCGTGAGAAACAGGATCACGATCATGGGGCCCAGAATGAGTCCATTCAAACCGAATGAGCCAATTCCTCCCATGATGGCGAAAAATATGACGAGCGGGTGCAGCTTTATTCTGTCCTGTAAAAAGATGGGGCGCAGAAAGTTGTCTATGGTCGAAATGAACACCATAGACGAAAGAATAAAGGCGACGCCCTGTACGATGTCTCCGCTCAGGAGGATGAGGA
>JAIRTS010000105.1 GCA_031254795.1 Treponema sp. | reverse complement strand
GATGCGGCGGCGATGATGATTCAGGGAATACCGATCCTAAAAAAATCGTCATTACCGGGCTTGATGGTGAAAGCGGCGAGGTTGCTATTATGCTTTTCAGCAGTTTTAGCGATGACGGCATGATTGCGATGGGTGGCGGTGAAATTAGTGAAAATTCTGTTGCTCTTCCCCTGTATAAATTCGACGGGGATGAAGACGAATCTACACCCCCGACCACTTGGACCGGTAGCGGAGCATATTACCTCATGCTCTCTATTCGGGAAGGAGAGGAGGAGGGCGGAGCTACGTATCTCTACACAGGAGGAAAAACACTTGCAGAACTTGAGATTACTGGTCAAGAGAGTGCGGCAAAAGCTCCAAAATATAACATCACGACCGCGACATCCACCATTGCGTTTGATCAGTTTATAGACATTACTCAGTATATGGAATATGAGGAGGAATAAACATCACGCTGTAAACGTCACTGGCGGGGCGTTCTAAACGTCCCGTTTCGCCTCGCCCTTCGGGGCGTGTCCTTGAAGGGCGAGGCGCCTTCCCTTCCAACCAACGCGGCCCCTGTGTTTCGCGTAACTGCTGTGTTAAAGGCTCTTTAACCGGATTGCCTCCGCGAAGCCTTCTCTGGCGTGGAGCTTTCTCCATTCCACGCCTTGACTCTGTTTGAAATATCGGCCATAATTCTAAATCGACAAAAAAGCATAGTATGTCGAAAAAGGAATATACCGTGGGATTTGAGATTATCGGAACCGGCAAAGCTGTTCCGCCAAAACGCGTGACCAACGATGAGTTGGCGAAAACGCTTGACACAAACGACGAATGGATACGCTCGCACACCGGCATAGGAGCGCGGCATATTGCCGATGACCATATCGCATGCAGCGATTTGGCTGTGGAAGCGGCGCGGAACGCGCTTTCCTGGGCCATAGAACGCCAGGCCTGCGCTGAAAAGACCATAGAAGAGCTTGCTTTGACTGTGGATATGGTTATAGTAGGCTCCTCCACAACGGACTATTTCTGTTGTCCGGCCACGGCCTGCATCGTTCAGAACGCCATAGGAGCGAAAAACGCGGGAGCTATGGACGTTGTAAACGCCTGCTCAAGTTTTATTTACGGACTTGAGACCGGAGCGGGCTTGCTTTCGGTGAGCAATGACAGGCGGCGCGCGCTTGTCATTGGCGCGGAAGTGTTGTCGCGCTTTGTGGACTGGACCGACCGTGGAACCTGCGTGCTGTTCGGGGACGGAGCGGGCGCTGTTCTGCTTGAAAAAACGAATTCCCCGCGGGGCATATCGCGAACCATTCTGGGCGCGGACGGATCCGGGGCGGGAGATCTGATAATGAAACAGGGCGGCTCGCGCTATCCGTTCAAGAAGGGCGATACGGTCGTTACGCCGCCCCATATGGAAATGAACGGCAGGGCTGTGTACAATTTTGCGGTGGGCGCCGTCACTGAAACAATCACAACCCTGCTCAAAGCGGAAAACCTTGCCATTGAAGACGTGGCGCTTATCGTGCCTCATCAGGCGAACGCGCGGATCGTGCAGGCCGCGGCCAAGCGGCTCAATGTTCCGGAAGGGAGATTCTTCCTGAACATTGAAGAATACGCCAATACGTCGTCGGCTTCCATTCCCATCGCGCTTGACGAACTCAACCGGAGCGGCGCCCTGCGGACAGGCGATCTCATTCTTTGCGTCGCTTTTGGCGCCGGTTTGACCTACGGCGGCAGTCTGATAAGGTGGTAGGCGGCGAAAACCTGGCGCAAAGCGGCGCGAAGGAGATAATCATGACGCAAGGTAAAAAAAGAAAAAAAACAGCCTTCCTGTTTCCCGGTCAGGGCGCCCAGTATCAAGGCATGGGGCTTGATTTCTATGAAAAGTCGGAGAAGGCGCGGGAACTGTTCTCTCTCTGTTCCGGCATCGCGGGTGTAGACATGAAAACATTGCTCGAAACCGCTGATGATGAAACGCTGAAGCGCACTGATGTTTCCCAACCGGCGATCACGCTGGTCAATCTCGCCGCAACGGCTTTTCTTGAGGAGCGGGGCGTACATCCGGCGGCGGCGGCCGGCTTTAGCCTCGGCGAATATGCGGCGCTGGCGGCCACTGGCGTAGTGTCTGCGGAAGATTGCTTCCGTCTGGTGACAGAACGCGGCAAAGCCATGCAATGCGCCGCCGACGGCATGGGGCGCGGCGCCGGAGCGCCTGGCATGGCTGCGGTAATCGGGCTTTCGCCTGAAAAAATCGCGGAACTGCTCGCCGAATGGAAGATCGAAGGCCTTTTCGCCGCGAACATCAACTCGAAAAGGCAGAGCGTGGTGTCAGGCTCCGCGTCCGCGCTTGCGCGGGCGGAACCCTTGTTCAAGGCCGCCGGAGCGCGGCGTTGCGTCAGGCTTGCGGTCGCTGGCCCCTTCCATTCGCCGCTCATGGCGGACGCGGCGGAACAGTTCAAGCCGTTTCTGGAACGCGCCGCGTTTAGCGATCCGCGCATCCCGCTGTATTCCAACGTCACCGGCGATCTTGTCCCAAGTGGCGCGGAAGCGAAACGCCTCGCCCTGCGACAGATAGTGAGTCCGGTGCGATGGGTTGACGAGGAGCGGGCGCTTATTGAAGGCGGCGGTTTTGACGCGGCGCTGGAAACCGGTCCCGGCGCCGTGCTTGCGGGCTTGTGGCGGGATACGGAAAGCTCCATTCCCTGCCTCGCCGCCGGAACCGCCCAGGCCATAGAAGCGTGGAACGCGGCGATTTAGCCATAACAATGGTTGTTGAGGCTATCCCAAAACTGCCGCTCCGCGCCTTTTGGGGGAATATCCTGTTTATAAACTGTTTTTTTGATAGACACTTGAGGCTGTTTCAAAACTTCAGCTTTGAAACAGCCTCTATTCTGTAAATTTTATCAATGTAAGCGTATCGAATGAGCCATTTGCGACAGCCGACGCTTTTTTTTTGCAGAAAAGAACCATATCAAACGGCGCGCTATGCCCGGCTACGCTCGCTCCCCACATCTCCCCGCCCTGTAGGAAAGCGTCCCTGTAGGGCGGCGTGGTCGCTCCGCAACCAGCAAGCTGGCGGCTTTTCCTAGAGTGCCGGAACGTGGGAGACGCTATTGGCTAGAGTCAAAAGACTCATTCATCCGGTCTACGGCGTCATAAGCCTCGGCTTCAGGGTCGTCAGGATAGCCCTGATAACCCGGGTCGCCATCAGGCGGCGTTTTTTCGTCGGACTTGGTGATAAGTCCGACAAGGGATCTGCGTGTCCAGAATCTATCCCTGGGCTTGGCTTTCGGACGGAACGCGATGCTCAGATCGAGGGCGGGCGCGGGAAGCTGACCCGGCTCAAGTCCGAGTTCTTTGCCGTAATAGGCGACATCTAATTCAAAGAGTCCAAATTTCAGTCCCAATCCAACGGCGGGCAGCATCTCATTCATGCCGATCCGGATTTTGATCATATCCATCAGGGAAATTTGCAGTCCAACGCCTATATCGAGGACGGCGTTTCGCTTGATGTAATCGTCTTGCTGAAAAGCGTTGGTTATGTTATGCCAGTCAAACGCGACAGTCACGCCGGTGTTAGCCAGAAAGTTTGGCGCGCCGGCCCAGAAGCGCCCGATCTTGACATCGTAAGCCACGCCGAGGTTCATCGAGAACGGCACGTGATAAGTGTTGTCATCGGAACCCACAAGGCTGGTGACCACGGCGCCGCGGGTGACTATATCGTCAAAGGTAAGTCCGGCCGAAAGCCCGGCGTCCCACCGGTACATGAAACCCATGTCAAAACCGGCGCCGACTATGAGAGGCACGGAAACCTCCTCCAGCATATCGCTTCCATTGTCCAGCATATCCATAAGGCTCATTTGCTCGGACGCCCTTACGCGGGCGAAAGGCTTCACCGTAAAGCCGAAATCCACAATATGCTTGCCGGTGTCGAGAATTTTAAAAGCCATGCCGATGGGAACTATAACGTCGGCGAACGCCTCAAGTTTAACCGTCGTGCCGATGACGCTCGGATTGACAAAGATGCGATCCCATATCCCGAAACCAAACCCATCGGATACGTGGGCGATGGAAAGGGGGAATTCGCGGAGATCCAAGCCTAGGGGAATCTTCCCGCCCTTCAACGAATTCCCGATGTCGGTGAGCGCGTCCATATTGCCCTCTATCATCTGCGTGAAGGGATCAATGAGTCCGAATGTCTTTTGAGGGCTGAGCAGCGTGGGCGCAATGGTAAAGACGCTGTTTTGCCGCGTCCGCATAATCGCCGCAGGATTCACCAAAAGGCTGAACACATTGTCGGTGTACGCCACATGGTCGCCGCCCATGCCGGCGCTTTGCGTGGTCGGTATGGCGAAGCGGGGCATAGCCACAGGTTCGGCAAACAACGTGAAGGCGCACAATAGCGTCAAATAAAAAGCGATAGTTTTTTTCATCATACTCCTCCTTGCTCTTTAGTTAAGCCCAAAAGCGTCCCGCAAGGCGCTGGTAATTGG
>JAIRTS010000086.1 GCA_031254795.1 Treponema sp. | reverse complement strand
AACTGGATAAGGTTGTGCGCAGGATTAATGCGACACCGATGAAGTGCCTGGGTTACAAAACCCCCGCTGAGGTTTTTGCCAAATATGCCGGTGTTGCACTTGTCAGTTGAATCCGGGTTATACGCTTTTGGTCTACCGTGAATTTTTCAATTTTATGGGTCAAGTTTAGCCTTTAGGGCGGGGTATTGCCCGCGCTCTCCAATAAATAGTTCCCGTCGTTGATTGCCTGGCGTTAGACGCAATTTAAAAAACCTGTATATATTTTCATGTACCGCCCTGTAGACCGTGTTCTAAAAGTGAAACGCCACGTGGAACGGGAATTGCCTGCGTTTCGCTGTCCATTAGTCCGCTCAGCCGTCACGCCGGTTATTCCACCGGATTGATTCAGGATGTATACAGATTTATCCAGTGACGCCGTCAAGCGGCGCCCCTTCGCTCCAGTTGTCCAGTTTCCGGTGCAAGGTCTTTCTGCCGATGCCAAGAATTTCGGCGGTCCTGCTCTTGTTTCCCTGATGCGCCGCAAGGGTGTCCCGAATCACGAGTTTCTCGGCTTCTTCGAGCGTTGAGCCGAGCGGAATATGTATCCAGCCCTCGTCATTTTTGCCCTGCAATGAACGCAAGGTGGGCGGCAAGTCATCTACGGTTACGAGTTTTCCCCGCGCCATGACGACCGCGCTCTCTATGCAGTTCTGCAGTTCCCGCACATTGCCTGTCCAATCATAGGTGAAAAGAATGGAACGGGCGCGTTCATCAATGCCTTCAATGGATTTTGCGTTGTCTGCGGCGAATTTTTTCAAGAACGCCGAGATGAGCAGCGGCAGATCGTCCTTGCGCTCGCGCAACGGCGGCACTTCGATGTTCACCACATTGAGCCGGAAATACAGGTCTTCCCGAAACGTTCCCTTTTCAATTTCCGCTTTAAGATCGCGATTCGTGGCCGCGACAATGCGAACGTCGGTTTCTATGGTCTCGTCCCCTCCCACACGCTCGAACTTCCGCTCCTGCAACACCCGCAACAGTTTTATTTGGATGTTTTGGTTTATCTCGCCGATTTCGTCAAGGAAGAGCGTGCCTCCATTGGCGCGTTCAAAGATGCCGCGCCGCCGTCCCGCCGCTCCGGTGAAAGCCCCCTTTTCATGCCCGAAAAGCTCGCTTTCAAGCAGGGTTTCCGTGAAAGCGGCGCAGTGCACTTTTATGCAGGGCTTGTCTTTGCGCGAGGAAAGCTCATGTATGGCGTTTGCGACCAGTTCCTTGCCCACGCCGGATTCGCCGGTGATAAGCACGGAGGCCTTTGACGGGGCGACTCGGCTTATGGTGTCAAACACCTTGCGCATAGCCGCGCTCGTGCCGATGATGGTTTTGAACTGTTTGTCGCGCTCGGATTCTTCTTTCCAGCGGCGGTACTCAATTTCGTCTTCGCGATTTTTAAGCGCCCGCTTGACCAAGTGGGAAAGATGGTCAAGGTTCGGCGGTTTGGTGAGAAAATCGTACGCGCCGTTTTGTATTGCGGCGACCGCGTTCTCAATGGTGCCGTGTCCGGTAAGCACAATGACCGGCGTTCCGGGGCTTTCCGCCAAAATCTTTTTGAGCAATTCTTCGCCGGTCAAGCCGGGCATACGCAGATCCGTGATAACGAGGTCTATATCGCCCTTTTGAAAGCGTTTGAGCGCCTCGTCTCCGGACGCCGCAGCAACTACATCGTAGCCGTCCATTTCAAGTGAAGTGGCGAGACCTTCCCGAATGTTTTTCTCGTCGTCAGCCGCCAGAAGTCTAAATTTCATGGTTTTCCATTCCCTTCCATTCCACAATGGGTTCGTCTCCGCTGTCCGCTTTCCGCGGCTCCGGCAGACTTCGCAGATCTTTCTGCACTATGGGCAGATTGATGATGAAGCTGGCGCCATTTCCCGGTTTTGATTTCACCGTGATTTCACCCTTGTGCTCGTGGATGATTTTATACACCAGCGTCAGTCCCAGTCCCGATCCGGTGGCTTTGGTGGTAAAATACGGCTCAAAAATCTTTGGTAAATTTTCTTCGGAAATGCCCTCGCCCGTGTCCGCGACCGTGATAATGGCTTCCGAATCTTTCACTGCGGTTTTTATGGAAAGTACGCCGCCTTCCGGCATGGCGGCGATGGCGTTTTTTATCAGATTGAGCGTCGCCTGTTTCATATACCGCTCGTCAAAACACACCAACGGCAAATCTTCCTGAAAATCAACATTCCATTCAATATTGTTTTCTTCCAACTCAAAGGAGACAAAATCCAGCGTCTCCTTCAAAAAAGCGTTGACATCCCCTTCCATCGGCTCCATGTCCATGGGACGCACCGCGAAGAGAAAGTCCACCACAATATGGTTGAGCCGGTCAATTTCCTCGTTTATAATCCCAAGGTAATTTTCGAAGGTATTGTACAGCGCCGTGTGTTCGACGAACTGTTCCTTATGCGCGTTTAAGGCTTTCTGAATGAGTTGTACGTGAATGGAAAGAGAGCCGAGCGGATTTTTAATCTCATGGGCGACGCCGGCCGCCATGGTGGTAAGGCTTGCGAGGCTCTCCATGCGCCGCATTCGGGATTCCCGCCGCCGCTTTTCAGTAATATCTTCTATGTGGATGAGCGAACCGGAAACGTGTCCATTCCGCACGAGCGGCAGCACGCTCAGGCTTAAAAGGCGCAGTTGATTCGCATGTTCAACGTAGAATTCCCTGTCTAAAGCCTTGTCCCCGCTTTCAAGCACATGTTTGAGAAACGGCGACACTTTCTCATCGCGGATCATGCCCCAGACGGGCGATTTGTTTTTCTCGCTTTTTTCATCATCTCCAAAAATAGGCAGATAGCGTTTGGCGCGCCGATTCGCCATGATGAGGCAATGCTCCTCGTCGCACACCAGAACGCCCTCTCTCAGCGAATCAAGCACGGTCTCCAGCCGGTCGATTTCATCGGCGGCAGAGACAAGCAATTCTCTCACTTGCTCGGAGCTCAGTTTATTTAATTTTTGCAAGGCTCTCTTTATAAGTTGCCGCATAGCGTCACCGGTTTGTGGAGAATTTGTTTTGGGTATTACTCCTCTTTTTCCGGCGTTTCGTCTTCTTTATCATCATTTTCATCTTCCTTTTTCTTGCTCGTCTTTTTTACCTTCTCTTTTTTGACCTTGTCCTTTTTTTCGGGTTTTGGTTTGGACTCAGGATTGAAATTGGTGACATAGTTTACGAGCGCAATATACAACACCACGATGACAACCACGACGATCACCTGCCATGAAGTCAGCAATTCTATCAGAAAGGTTTTGAATTCGCTTGGAATCATTTTTTTCCCGCCATAGTGGAGCGCGCCGTTTGCGCAAAGCGCGCGACAGCACGCCCCAAAAGTCTACCGCTTAAACTTGGGAGATTCCAGCGTGGATTCGCCGCGTATGAAGGAGAACCACAGTTCTTTACCCGTGTCTTCCCTCAGCGCTTTGTAAAAGCCTGCCAGATCATTCACCTGTTCGTCATTTACGGTTATGATCCGGTCGCCGCGTTGCAAGCCGATGATCGACGCGGGCGTCTGGGCATACACTTGGGCGACGTACAGTCCCCGCGCGTTTCTATCAAGTTTAAGCGCGTCGCGAAGTTCAGCGGTGACCGGCAGCACGTACACGCCAGGCCACAGCTTTTTGTTGTCGGACGCCACGTCATTGGTGCGTTCCTCTATGGTAACGGTGAATTTTTGCGCCGCTCCATCCCGGAACAGGGCGAATTCCGCTCTATCGCCGGGTTTTAAGTCGCCCACCATCAGGGTAAGATGGTTCATATCTCTCGCGTCTCTGCCGTTTACCGCAGTGATAAAGTCTCCTGCCCGTATGCCGCCCTTGTCCGCAGGAGAATCGAGGAACACCTGGGAAGCGAACGCGCCGCGCTGCCCTTCGGGAATGCCAAGCGCTTTCAACAGTTCTTTGTCGGCGTTGGTGAGCGATACGCCGAGCCAGCCATAGCTGATGGCGCCTTTTGAAATGAATTCGTCAATGGAACGCTTCACATTATTAATCGGAATAGCAAAACCAAGTCCCATGGAACCGGCGGCGCCATTGTTGGTGGCGATCCATGTGTTGATGCCAATCACCTCGCCGCGTATGTTCACCAGAGCGCCACCCGAATTCCCCTGGTTGATGGAAGCGTCGGTTTGGATGAAGTCGTTGATGTTGTTCCCCGGACCTCCGGTGCGTCCAAGCGCGCTCACAATGCCCATCGTAACGGATGACATATAGCCGAGCGGGTTGCCCACCGCAATCGCCCAGTCGCCGACTTTCACCGTGTCCGAATCGCCTAAAACGGCGATGGGCCAGGAATCGGTTGTCTTAAAGGAAATCATCGCTATGTCTTTGCGGTCGTCTTTCCCAACAAGCGTGGCCTGGTACTCCTTGCCGGCGCTCATAACAACGAAAATCTCGGTCGCGCCGTCAATCACATGGTTGTTGGTGATCACATAATACACTTCCTTGTCTTGGCGAACTATGATGCCGGAACCGAGACCCTGCGAGCGGTATTCTCGCTCTTCAGAAGAATCGCCATTGTCGTTTTCCGGGCCAAAGAAGAAATCCCATGGAATGCCATTGAAACGCGGCGTTCGCCGTCTCGTTACTGATACGGTGTTGATCTCCACCACGCTCGGCAACACCTTGTCCGATACGGAGTGGAAAGCGTTCTGCAACCCTTCCGCAACGGAAAGCGCGTCCGCCGGAACTACAACAGTCCTGTTTTCTTCCGCTTGAGCCATTATATTCATATTCGGCTTCCAGTAGGAGAAAGAAAAGAAAGCCAATAAAAATCCAAAAAGAACGCCTATTAGCACGAGGCTGAACACAAAAACATTTTTTGAAGACGATTTTTTCATTAGTTCCATAGAACTCTCCTGTCTGCTGGTATGGTTGCGAAAACCTCCAAAAATCGTCAACCGCACGCCTCGTGATGATGTACGCGTCCTTGCACGGGTTCACATTTTTGGAAGTTTTCTCTTTATATAAGATATAATACTAATTTTTACAAATGGTTACAATGGGAAAATCAAAAACCAGCCGTATTTTCGCCTTCATTTTCCATAAATATGCTCGAATTCATGGAGCAACTCCAGCGCTTTGTCTTTGCACCCTCCGCACACGCTGCCGGTTTTGGTCGCTTCCTGCAACTGCTCCCAGGAACGCGCCCCGTTATGGAAGGCGTTTTCTATATCCTTGTCCGTAATGCCAAGGCAATGGCAGATTTCGGTCGCCTCTTCTTTAAGCATGCCCGGCCTGCCGGTACTGGCAAGATAATCGTCGATAGCCGCGCGGAGCGCCTTGTCGCCCAGTACGGAGCAATGTATCTTGTGTTCGGGCAATCCACCCAGTTTTTCAACCAGTTGTTCCGGTTTAATGGTATATGCCTGGGCAATGTTCATGCCCTTTATGAGTTCCGAAAGCATGCTGGTGGACGCGATTGCGCTTGCGCAACCATAGGTCTTCCACCGTACGTCGGCAATCACATCGTCTTTTATTTTAAGCAGCATGAGCATCTGATCCCCGCACTTGATGTTGCCGGTAAGCCCACGCCCGTCAGCAGGAAACGCCGCTTCATCGCCAAACAGCACATTGCGGGGATTTGTGAAATGCTCTTTCACTGTATCTGAATACAGCCAGTCCATATAGCCCTCCTATTTATGACTAATAATATAATATATTCGCCGGAGATATGCAAGTACTGACGTTGCGGCGTTCCAGCCAAGCGTAGAAAGCATGTGAGGGTTCACAATGATGAGCCTTTCCCAAAACACGAGCTACTTTCCGCTAACCAAAGATTCGCTTTGGTTTTGAGAAAGGCTTTCAAAATTATTATGAAAAACCTCGTATAAAATATCCATAAGCCCTTGACTTTTTTGCGGCGCGTGTATATTATATAATTATATTTATCGCAGGGTAGAGCAGTTGGAAGCTTGTCGGGCTCATAACCCGAAGGTCGCAGGTTCGAGTCCTGTCCCTGCTAGAAAGGCGCGTTCAACCGGACGCGCCTTTTTTTTGACGCGAACCTTCGCTTCCACAGCATTGAGTCCGCCCGCTCCTGTTCGCGCGCTTCGTCTTCCTGTTCGTGTTTTAAAAACGTATGGACACCACAACTCCGTTTCCCGCAATGGCTATAGACACGTCGCTTGCAGCGCGTTGCTTCTTGTGCGACAGGGGTATCGCCCACCCGTATAATGAGCCAATCGCCGCCCCTGCAAGAACGTCCGTAAGAAAGTGGCTGCCTGAGAGGATGCGGCAAGCCGCGACTCCAACGGCTAAGGCGTACGCCCCGGCGACAACTGGCGCTTTCAAGGGAGAATCCGGATGTTCCGCCAAAAAGGTGGCGCTTAAAAAACCCGCCGATAGAAACGCGAGGGATGTCGAGCCGGACGGGAAGCTGTTGTAATAATCGTTTTCCAATCCGGCGGGAACGCCGCCGGCGTAAATATAGGGGCGGAAGCGGATTATGGCGTTTTTCAGCAACTCCTTTGTACCAAAGGTGAGGAGGACGGCTTCGGTATACATGATGGAATAGGTCAGCAACGCGCCTTTGTCGGTGAAGTTGCCGGCAAGAGACAGCGCGGGCAACGCAAGAAGCCCGTATACGCCGAAATCGCTTATGAGATCCAGCGGTTTGCTGTAGGGGAACATCAGCCCCCGGTCGAACGCATTGACGCTGTTTTTGTCCAACGCGGTTGGCGCCTGTTTTGGTGTTTCGCTCACAAAGAAGGGGCTGACAAACACCCCCAGCGACAACGCGCCGATGGCGATGTCTTTTGTCATGTCATAGGTGAACGCGCTTTCCGCGTGCCCTTGCAATGCGACCGTCAGCAGCAGGCAAAAAAGAAGCGGCAATTTTTTCATAGTGTTTTCATATTGAAGGCTGAAATAAACCGTATTCCCGCCTTCCCCGCCAGAGTCGAACAGAATTTTCTTCCTGAGCGCCCATTCCGATTCCGGCCAGCCGTTTTCACAGGCGCGGTTTTTACGCTCCTGCGCGGTCGGCGCGGGAATGTTCCGCTCCGAAAACTGTCCTCTAGCGCCAACATCCAACCCTTGTCCATAGCCGGCGGCGTTTGTCTCGACCGGGGCGGACTGTCCGTATTTTTAGCCAAATAAAGCCTCCTTTTAGACGTAGTTTTACATAGTATGTCCTATTATTTGAAGAAGATCAACCGAATTGAAAAGACTATAGGACAGAATCAGCAAGGGTTATAAAAGACAGATTGTCCATCCATCTTCCATACAAAGGATTTCTCCGGTCTCCTCCTCCGTCATCCGCGTCACGGCGCCTTTATAAATAACGCTAGCCTTTTGCGCGCCATTTCAGTATTATAATATCACGCTGTTTTCAAAACGAGATTGGTTTTGAGACCCCCTCCACTATGAAAAACGTGAAGAATCCAGATATAAAGAAAAAGGAAAGAAGAAAAAATGACGCAGACACAATCGGCCGACAGACTCGGAACAGAACCTGTGGGCAAACTATTGCTCAAATTCTCCATCCCTGCCATTGTCGGCATGATGGTAAACGCGCTCTACAACGTGGTTGATCGCGTCTTTGTGGGACGGGGCGTTGACGAAGTGGCGCTTGGCGGGCTTTCCCTCATCTTGCCGCTTATGACTATATTCCTGGCGTTCGCCATGCTGTTCGGCATTGGCGCGGCGAATATGATTTCCATGCGTCTTGGCCAGGGGAGGAAAGATGACGCCGAAAACGCCCTGAACCACTGCTTCTGGTTGCTGTTGGGCATAGGCCTCGTCATCATGGTTCTGGGGCTTGTCTTTATGGAACCCATTCTCTCCGTGCTCGGCGCCCAGGAGGGAAGCGCCGCGCTTGGTTACGCGCGGGAGTACTTCCGCATCATCCTGTACGGCGCGGTTTTTTCCATGGTGGGCTTCGGGTTTTCGCACTGTACGCGGGCGCAAGGATTCCCGACCGTCACCATGATAAGCATGTTCATTGGCGCGGGACTCAACATGATCCTTGATCCTATCTTCATCTTCTATTTCAAATGGGGCGTTAAGGGCGCGGCGTGGGCGACCATCATCTCTCAATTTGTCTCCGCGATTTGGATACTGTCGTTCAGTTTCAGCAAGAAGGCCGTCATCAGATTGGAATTCAAAACATTTAAACCTTCGCTTGCAATGGCCGGAGAGATAATGGCGTTCGGTTCCGCTCAATTTCTTTTGCAATTCGTCATGTCGGGCGTACAACTGCTCTACAACGCGAGCATGGGCTGGTATGGCGCCGAAGCGCTTGGCGTCGCCAATGGCGGAGACATCGCCCTTTCCGGCATGAACATCGCCGGCTCCATAGTTATGATGATCCTGATGCCCATCTTCGGCATCAATCAAGGCGTTCAACCCATACTCGGCTACAATTACGGGGCGAAAAAATACCGCCGCGTACACCGCGCCTACGCGCTTGCGGTTGGCGCGGCGACCGTCATCTGCGCCGTGGGCTTTGTTCTGACGCAAGCCTTCCCCCTTGAGCTTGTCAAACTGTTCGCGCCGGACGGAAGCGCCGCCTTATTTCAGTTCGCCCCTTGGGCGTTGCGCGCCATGACCGCCATGCTCCTCGTGGACGGCTTCCAAATCGTGTCTTCCAATCTCTTTGTGGTAACCGGACGTCCCAGAACATCCATCCTGCTCTCCATGCTGCGCCAGTTCATAGCTCTTATTCCATGCATGCTCATTTTCGGCAAGGTGTGGGGCTTGTGGGGCGTGGCGGCTTCGGGGCCTGTGGCGGATGGTTTTTCATGCGTCATAACCGCCGTGTTCATCGCGTTTGAATTGAAGAAGCTGAAGGTTGCGAGCGAAGTCGCGCCCTAAGAAGACGCGCCGCTCTTCTCTCAGACATCGTAGGCGCGACAGGCGCGTTAGATGTCTTTTTCCCACTCATGGAGGAATTGAAGCGCGTACTGTTGAATTCCGCTGAAATACGAGTCGATGAAACGCGCGAGGGGGACGCCTACGTACCGGTAATGCCAGCTCTCCCACCGGTAGCCCGTGACATCCTCGTATCCGTCAGGGAACGATAAAGACCAGCCGAACTCACTTGCATGGACGAGCAGCCATTTGCCGGCTTTGGTTTCCGCAAACGTATCGTCTATGGACCCGAAATCCGCCACTAAACCGGTTTGGTGCTGGCTGCGACCCGGAGGCGCCGATTCCCTGTCCGCCGCTTCTTTTCCCATCTCCCGCACGTTCCGGTTGTACACCGTCGCCTGATAGTCGTATGAACGATAGCTTGACGAGGCGAGGAGCGTAACGCCGTCCACTTTTGCGGCTTTTGCCATTTCTTCAAGGCTCGCCTCGACAAAACTTCGAAGACGAAGGTCATTTTTTCCGATACGGTAAGTCTTCTCTTGGACAAGCGGAACAAGATCATTCGGCTCGTAGTTCTGGGGAAGTGGATGCTGTTTATCCACCAGAAAGCGGAGGTACGGGTCGCCTTCCAGCGTCGCGCCGAGATCCTCAATAAACGGATGTCCTGACCGCGTCATCTCTACAATAGTTCCGGCAATATCAGGTGGAATCCCCGCCTTTTTCAATACCCGCTCCACTTTGAGCAAGGTTTTGTCCGTCTCACTCACCGGCGCTTCCCGCGTTTCCTGTCCGTTTTTTTGCAACCCGTCTTCGGAGTCTGTTTTATACGAAGAATTCGCCTTTATACATGAAAACAACGACAAAAGGCAAAACAACAACCCTATTTTTTTCAACATTTTTTCTCCGGCTTGCTTATACGCTTTATACATGTTCACCGTGTTTTTTTATGAGCGCGTCGTACGCTATTTTAGCCGCATCCTGCTCCGCCGCCTTCTTGTTTTTGCCCACGCACGGGCCGAAAACCATTGCGCCGACAGCGGCTTCGATCCAAAACGACCGGGCATGATCCGGTCCCTCATGTTTTACCAGCTTATAAACCGGACACATTTTGAATTCGCGTTGGCAAAATTCCTGTAAAAGGCTCTTGTAGTTTTGGTAGCGCCGCTTGTCAGCTACATTAGTGATTTCCTCGTTGATGTACTGGCTCACAAAGGCAAAGGCTTGGGCGTATCCGCAGTCGAGGTATATCGCGCCGATAAGGGCTTCAAAGGCGTCGGCTAGAATCGCGTTTTTGTTTCTGCCGCCTGTGCTTTCTTCGCCCCGTCCCAAAAGAAGCATGGCGTCAAGCTGTAGTTCACGCGCTATGCCGGAAATAATCGCCTCAGACACTACGACGGATTTTATTTTGGCAAGCTCTCCCTCAGGTTTTTCCGCAAAACGTTCATATAACAGATCCGCAGTGACAAGCCCCAGAATACTGTCTCCCAAAAATTCCAGCCGCTCATTGTTATAGCGATTCTGCGCTTCATTGGAAACAGAACAATGCGTCAACGCCAAATTGAGCAACGAAATATTCCTGAATTTTATGGAAATACTTTTTTGGAAGGAGAGCAGCCTTTTTTTTCTTTCTAGACCAACCGCCGGAAGCCCGGCGGGAACATATCCAGAACATCCGCCCGCAACAGACGCGCCATCTGCACTGGCGTCTGCTTTTGATTCGACCGCAGACGCGCTCGCATTTCCTTTTGACGCCGGGTTGGCGCATTGGGCGGTTTCAAAAAAACGCACGCTTATTGTTGCTGGGATTTTATATAGTTGTAAGCGTCGCTGACCGTTTCAAACTCATTCGCTTTTTCATCAGGAATCTCAATGCCCATTGTTTCCTCAATGGCGTATACCAATTCGTACGTATCAAGGCTGTCCGCGCCGAGATCCTGACGAAAAGAAGCCTCCATGGTGATCTTCTCTTCATCAATTTCCAATTTTTCAGCGATAAGTTTCTTCATTTTTTCAAACAATTCATCCATAATTTACTCCTTACACCTTTGAATTCGGTATGATTACCTGTTTTCCACGATAAAAACCGCATTTTGGACAGACGCGATGCAATTTGACCAAATTTCCACACGTTCCACATTCAACCAAATTTGGGGCGTCCAGCCTCATATTAAGCGACTGCCGCCGCCTTGTTCTTGCTTTTGATGTCTTAACTCTGGGGACTGCCATGTAAACCTCTCTTTATATGTGATAGACCTATAGGGTCTTATAATAACAAAACATGCGGTTTGTGTCAAGCGAACATCTGAAGGTTTTTCAAAATCGAAGCTGTTCCAGAACGCGCATCCCTGTTCGGACTGCTTGCAAGAAATGTACGTCCTATGTATACTACCGGATATGGAAGTTCAACCGATACTTGATTCGTGCAGGAAAGCTCTTGCAAACCGTGTCATTGGGCAGGAGGAAATGATTGACGGCCTCCTTATGGCGTTGATTGCCGGAGGTCATATTCTCCTTGAAGGGGTGCCGGGTCTTGCGAAAACGTTGGCGGTGAAAAGCCTCGCCGACATTACGGGGCTTGCGTTCAAGCGGATCCAGTTTACGCCGGATCTGCTCCCCGCGGATTTGACCGGAACCATGGTGTGGGAACAGTCCACCGGCGCCTTTTCCGTGCGGCGGGGGCCTATTTTCGCCAATGTGATCCTTGCCGATGAGATCAACCGCGCTCCCGCCAAGGTGCAGTCCGCCTTGCTTGAGGCGATGGAAGAAGCCCAAGTCACCATCGGCGAGACGACCTATTCCCTGCCGAATCCGTTTTTCGTGCTTGCAACCCAGAATCCTATTGAACACGAAGGCACCTACACCCTGCCCGAAGCCGAATTGGATCGCTTTCTGCTCAAATTGCTCGTAAAATATCCGCGTTCCGAACAGGAAGTTGCGATGCTCTCTTTTGTCGCGGGGAAAAAAAACACGTCTCCTCTTCCGCAGGCGCTAAGTGTCAGCATGTTGAAATATCTTCAGGCTGCCGCAGACGCCGTTCATGTTGATGAGCGACTTGCGGCGTATATCGTTTCCATTGTCGGCGCTACAAGACCCGCGCCAATGAAAGGCGGACAACGGGAAAAAAGTGAAAGAAGCGAAAAGGAAGGCATCTACCGGTACATCAATTTTGGCGCGTCTCCCCGCGCCTCCATTGCCTTGTACCGGTGCGCCAGAATACACGCGCTTTTTGAGGGGCGTTCCTTTGTCAATCCTGATGATGTCAAAGCCGTTGCGTTGCCGGCGCTTCGGCACCGCCTCGTGTTGTCGTACGAAGCCGAAGCTGACGGGCTTGATCCGGACGCGATCATTTCCCGCATCCTGAGTTTGGTGCCGGTGCCATAGCCAACCGCCTGCGCGCGCCCAAGCGATTGGGGCGCATGTTTCACATGCCGGCAATGACATAAACGCGCGAAGGGCAAGGGCGTTCACATAATGAACCGGCGTCGCCCTCGCGGGGCGGTTGTGGCGGTTCATTATGCGATTTGTTCGTGAACGTTACAAGTTGTTCAAAGCCTCTTGCGCGATTTTATGTATTTGATTGGTCCAATTTATAGCAAGAACGATTTGCAGATAAGGCTTTGCCGTCTGGTTGTGGGTGTCGCCGATACCCGTAACGAGGGCGCGGATGCGGCGTTCGTCCTGTGCGGCGAGCGATCCGCGAGCCTTCTTATCGTTAACCTCAGTGATATAGGCGCCCATATATTTCACCGCTTCATCGCTTGCCAATTTTGAGAAGGCTCTGATAGCGGTAAGTTGCTCTTCATCATCGGCCGCATACCGGTATGACCAGTTCAGATAGTTGAGGATGGAGTCCTCGTCGTCGCCCGCCCCATAGTCTCTTATCATGCCAAGCGCCATTTTCCGTATCTGCATTCGTTTGTACCGCAAATCAGGAGTTGCTGAAGATCCCGCCCATCCGAACGTAATGGCGGCGACAGCCGCTTTACTTTTATCTTCATCGGACGCATCCGACTGCTCAATGGTTCTAAGCGCAAGCAACTTTTGATCGTAAGCGTACGCCGCGTCTTGAATGACCGCCGTCAACTGCTCCGCGGGATTCTCCGCGAGAAGGGGCAACGCCTCGTTCGCGGCTTTTTTAACCCATCTCTGGTACCAGCCGTTCGCCGCGAAAAAGACCGGTACATAGCCCGATGGATCCTTGTAGTTTGCGAGAGCCGTTATGGCGCCATAGGCGATGCGTTCCCCTGATGTGCGGTTTACCGGGCCGCAAGTGGTGGTGTCGACCAAAACCTGCGCCACATGGGGGAGCAAGTCTACGGCGTTCATCCGCCCCAGGGCGATGAGCGCCTCGGATTTCACCAGCGCGTTGGAAAATGTCTTGACCACTTTCCATACATTCTGTCCAGCTTCGGCGTCCCCGTTTTTTCCCAGTTCCTGAGCAAGAAGGATCGCCATATCATCGGCGGCCTGCCTCTCCTGCGCCGATTTGACAGTGGGATACTCGAAAAGCAACCTGCTCAACGCCGCCGCGTAAAAGCTGTCCGCCTCGGCGATCTCCTGATTTACTACGGTTTTCACAACGCCAAGTTGCTCAAGAACCGTACCCGCATTGTTGAACTGTTCTGTGTAGAAGTCCAACTCTTCATCGGCAAAAAGCGCCGGGACGCTGAAGCTCAAAAGAGCGATTGTTATTAAACGTTTCATATAGAAAGTATATAATGTATGAGAATAAATTGCAACTATAGAATAAAACAAATTTGACGCTATCCACGCCCAAAACGGGCGAATCTGGCGGAGCGGGTGGCGCCATTAACCGCGTTTTTCCCCGTTTCCCAGCAATTCCACCTTTGCGTTTACATAATCAAGCCGGTCGCTGTTCAGCGTGGAACGCCGGTACCGCGTGTCTCCAAACGCTTCAACCTTATACCAGCCGCGGTTTATGAATTTCATCTGTTTTCCTTCAATGAACCAATACACCAGTGTGATATTCTCGCTGTCCAGCTCTATGGCGTAAATTCCTTGCTTCCCTATCGCGCAGCCTGAATTAAACACGCAAGGCACCGGAACTTCGTCGCCGTAGAGACTGTCCCTCAGAATATGGCGTTTTTCCACCCGTTTCAGCTTGCTCAACTCAACCCGCAGATTTGCGACTTCAGACGCGATGCGCTCCCGCCCTTCTCCGGTCGCCGAAGGGTAATCTCTGCACAGCCTTTCAATTTCATATTTGATGTACTCAAATCGACCCAATGATTCAAAAAGCACACGGTGTGTATGTCCTATAATTGAGATGCAGTTGCACTTCAGGGAAAAATTGTAAGCCTCCCGTTCCACATGAAACCTCCGGCGCGGGTTCCTCCCGGATACGTTGCGGATGCCCAGCGGTTTAAGCAAGTAGCGTACGCTCAACTCCAAAAGGTTATTGTAATTGGTGTACATTCTTGAAGACTGGTGTCCGTGAAATATGTATATAGGTATGAAACCCGTATTGATTTTTATCGCATTATAAAGGGGGTACGGATAACTTTTTTCAAAGAGGAGGCTTTCGTCGTGGTTTCCAACCGTTTTGTAAAGGCGGTTCTCGTCATGAAACAGGTTGAACACATGATACAGATTTGGCCACTGCTCACGAATGTCGGCGAGAGAATACCGCTGCAATTCTTCAATGTCTCCGTTTAGTGCCAATGTCCAGCCCCGCTTGAAGTAGTACCCCTCAAGAATATCGGCGAGAAATTTTCCGTTGTAGATGAGATCGTCCCGCGCGCCCGCGCCCATATGAAAATCGCTTATGATGAGTATTTTCCCGTTTTGCCGTATATCCAGATTGGCGGTGAAATCATAATGAGGATTACGCATGTCCATAAAAAAAGATGAGGCCATAATGGGGAAAAGTGTACCATAAATAGAAAAGAAAAACCAGCGGACGCCGGGGCTGGTCAAGAAAAAAGTCGAAAAAACCGATCCCCTCTACATTGAGAAGGGAGCCTGTTCCAAAACCAACTCGAACTTGCGTTCGCCGAGTGTAGTTCGCAAGTGTGGTTTGAGTTTTGGAATGGCCTCTAGGGTTCTCAAAATTTTGCGTTTTGAAAAAAGTCCGTTCCTGTTTATTTTTCAAGTCTATAAACGCCGTCATTTGCCGATTATATAGTGAGGCTTTTCAAAACCAACCGGGCTTACAAAAAGCCCTGATGTGAACGTCTGCGTAGAGTTTTACATTTTCAACGGAGGTTCTTATGGATCAAGAATTTATTGAACGAATGCGGGAAAAATTGGTGGATATTAAAAAGGAGCTTATGTCGAATCTTGCCGCTGGCAATGCGGATTTTAAACAAATCATGGAAGGACTTGACCCAAAAGATCTTGTAGACAGCGCGTCCGACGATATTGATCGCAAAATGCTTGAAGCGCTCGGCGCTCAGGATATGAAGCGGCTTAAACTGATCGATTCGGCGCTGACTCGCATCCAGCAGGGCAAATACGGATTGTGCATACGGTGCGGCAAACGCATTCCACGGGACAGGCTTGAGGCGATTCCCTATGCGTTGATGTGCATTGACTGCAAATCGTTGGAAGAAAGAAGAACCCGATAACTATGAGAGCGACAAAAGCCATTATCCGCATAGACAATCTCAAACGGAACATACAGATGATACGGAAGAGGGTAGGGGAGGATCGGCTCATCTGCGCCCCGGTGAAAGCGGATGCCTACGGACATGGCGCGGCGCCGGTCGCAAAGGCATGCCTTGAAGCGGGCGTACAGCGCCTTGCGGTGGCGACTGTAGACGAAGGCGCGGCATTACGCGCGGCCGGCATTGACGCGCCTATTTTCCTCCTTTCGTTTCCCATGCCCGATGAATATGAGGCGGTGGTCTCGCGCAGGCTCACGCCGTTTGTTGGAGACAAGGAATTAGCCGCAGGTCTGGAACGAGCCGCGGTGTCGCTGAACGCCGCTAGCGTCGCCGTTCACCTCAAGGTGGACACGGGCATGGGGCGGATCGGTTGCGCGCCGGAGGGCGCGGCGTCGCTCGCCCGTTTTATCGCGTCGCTTTCGCATGTGCGGCTTGAGGGCGTGGCCACGCATTTAGCCGTCTCGGATTCGCGGAAGCCCGAAAACATCCGGTACACACAAGAGCAGATCCATCGGTTTGCCTTCGCCGTTGACGCCATAAAAAAGGCGGGTGTTGATCCCGGCGTCGTACATGCCGCCGCCTCGGGCGGCGTTCTGCTTCATGAGAATTCATGGTTTGATATGGTTCGCCCCGGCATCTTGTTGTACGGCTACACGCCGGATCCCGCGCTTGCGGGGTTGTTGCCGCTAGAGCCTGTCATGGAACTGGTTTCCCACATCGTGTACATCAAACAGGTGAAGAAGGGAGAGAGCGTTTCCTATGGCAGGACGTGGACAGCCCCCTGCGACACGACCATAGCCACCATTCCGGTCGGGTATGGGGACGGCTTGAACCGTCTCCTTTCAAATAATTATTCCGTGCTCATTAAAGACAAACGACGTCCGATTGTGGGAAGAATTTGTATGGATCAATGCATGGTTGATCTGGGAGAAGACGGCGTCGCATGCAAGAAATTCGAAAAAGTCACCATTTTTGGAGCGAAACCCGCATGCACCGCCGCAGACATGGCGGAAATCCTGCATACCATTCCCTATGAAATCACCTGCGACATCAACAAGCGGGTTCCGAGGGTTTTTGAAGGAGCGGTGTAAGGGCGGCGGGAACAGGAAAAGAAGAGACAGCCTATGATAAAAAGGCGCATAAGAAACGAGGGATTATTAAAGAGGATATTTGGGAAGTTGAAAAAGAAGAGACGGATTGCGGTTCGATACAAGAAATCTAAAGTTTTTAGGGTTTATAGTTAAACTCTGTTCATGTAGACACCTCATGACGCCCTCGACAGTTAGTACGTGTTGCAGATGAAAAGCGTCCTTGTTATATTGTTTTAGAAGTTCCCAAGCGCGCTCGTGCGTCAGCGTGTTTTTGACAGCCATAAACGGATTATACCAAATGCCCCGGCACAGATGAAAGGGTTAGGCTCGGTTCCTCGAAAAAAGCGTTGACTTTGCTGTGCGTTGCGTCTTTTTTTATGTTTGGTGCCTGTAAGACGCAAAAAACGCCGTATGATTCGCAGCCCGCTCTGATAAAACCGGGGGATTTGAGGTATCCGCGCTATGGGGACAACATCGAGCCTGTCGATTATGGCGATCCTGATAACTGGCTGGCTAACGGAGACGATGGGACACTTGATGTCGATGTGTTTTTCCTGTATCCCACTTCTTGGCGTGCGGCTGTCGGCGAGTACCCGATTGCGTCTATCGACAACATCGAGATGCGCCAATGGGCGGATTACTACCTGAAAACGCGAGCGTCGGCGTTTGAGACGGCGGGAAACATCTACGCTCCGTACTACCGCCAGCTTGACGCGGCGTTTGTCGTCTCGAAGAAACCGGAGGACGGCATCGGGCTTTTTGCCGGAGTCCCGTATACGGACGTTAAGGCGGCTTTTGAATA
>JAIRTS010000077.1 GCA_031254795.1 Treponema sp. | reverse complement strand
TTTTTCTTTCATCGCGGCGTCTTTTCGTTAAATCCTCTTCTTAAAATAAGTGAAGCCGCGCGTCAGCGGCATCCGTTTTGAAACGCGGCCGTACATCGTATAAAAGCATATACCATGCTCATTGGAATTGTCAACACCTTTTTCATGGCCGGGCCGCGAATTTCGCGGGGCGGACGCGGGAAATAATCGAAAAACGCGCGGCGTTGGCGCGGCGCCAGCGGGCCGTTAGCTCTTCTCTTCCAGTTCTTGCCGCTCGCGTATCTCGTAAAGCCGCCGGTCAAGCTCCGCGAGTTTCATTTGTTGCAGGGCGCGTTTGTATTCAACCGGCATGATCTTGACGAATTTGCGGCGAAGATCCTCCCAGTTGTCAAGAATGGACGCGGCGTACGCCGAATCCGTCCAGTAGACGTGTCTGGCGACGCATGACTTGACGAATTTCTCGTCTTCTTCGGTTTCAAGACCCGTGATCTCGACCATGCCTTTATTAAGGAAGTAGTCAAAATCGCCGTCCGCGTCAAACACATAGGCCGCGCCGCCGGACATGCCGGCCGCGAAATTGCGCCCCACCTTGCCCAGGACAATGAGGTCGCCGCCGGTCATGTATTCGGCGGCGTGATCGCCCGCGCCTTCCACAACGGCTGTCGCGCCGGAATTGCGCACGCAGAAGCGCTCGCCCGCGACTCCGCAGACGTAGATTTCGCCCGCCGTGGCCCCGTACAGCGCGGTGTTGCCGGCGATGATGTTTTCCTGGCTCGCAAACGTTGATCCGGCGGGCGGCGCGACCACGACGCGTCCGCCGGAAAGCCCCTTGCCGAGGTAGTCGTTGGCGTCTCCCGCAAGCCGGAAGGTGACGCCTTTGGCAAGGAACGCGCCGAAGCTCTGCCCCGCGGAGCCGGCGAAGTCAATGGTGATGAAGTTGTCGGGCAGTCCCGCGCCGCCGAAACGCCTGGTCACCTCGTACGAGAGCATGGCGCCCACGGCGCGGTCCGTGTTTTTCACCGGCAGTTTGAGCGCCACGGGCGTTTTGCCTTTTATGGCGGGCATGCATTCTTCGATAAGGCGGCGGTCAAGCACGGCGTCAATTTTGTGAACCTGATTCTGCGTGCAGTACAGCGCGTCTCCGCCCGGAATGTTCGCGGGGCAGGCGGCTTTTTCCAGTATGCGGGATAGATCGACGGACGCTGATTTTGGTTTTCCGCTCGCCCGCTGCACCAGCAGATCGGTTCTGCCAACCAGGTCTTTGAACGAGCGGATTCCGAGAGACGCCATGATTTCGCGTGTTTCCTCAGCCAGGAATGTGAAGTAGTTGATAAGATGCTCTTTTTTGCCGGTGAACCGCTTGCGGAGTTCCGGGTCCTGCGTGGCGACGCCCATAGGACAGGTGTTTTCATGGCATTTCCGCATCATCACGCATCCAAGCGCGATGAGCGCCGAGGTGCCAAAGCCGAATTCTTCCGCGCCGAGCATGCCGGCTATCACAATGTCGCGTCCGGTTTTGAGTTGGCCGTCTGTTTGCAGGCGCACCCGTCCGCGCAAGCCGTTCCGCGCGAGCGTCTGGTGGGTTTCGGCGAGCCCGATTTCCCAGGGCAAGCCCGCGTGCCGGACGCTGGATTGGGGGCTCGCGCCGGTGCCGCCGTCGTAGCCCGATATGAGGATGTTGTCCGCGCGCGCCTTCGCCACTCCCGCCGCAATTGTTCCAACTCCGCTTTCGGATACGAGTTTCACGCTGACACGCGCCTGGGGATTCGCGTTTTTTAGATCAAAGATGAGTTCGGCGAGGTCTTCGATTGAGTAAATGTCGTGATGAGGCGGGGGGCTGATAAGCGTGACGCCCGGGGTTGAGTGGCGGGTTTTGGCGATGTTGAAATCGACCTTGTGGCCGGGGAGCTGCCCGCCTTCGCCGGGCTTCGCGCCCTGCGCTATCTTTATCTGAATTTCCTCGGCGTTCGCAAGGTACTCGCTCGTTACGCCGAATCGCCCTGACGCCACCTGCTTGATGGCGCTCCGCGTCCACTCGCCGTCGGGCCTGGCCGCGAACCGCTCCGGGTTTTCGCCGCCCTCGCCGGAATTGGAGCGCCCTTTTATCGAGTTGAGCGCGGCCGCTATGGTTTCGTGCGCTTCTTTGGAGATGGAGCCGAAGGACATGGCGCCGGTTGTGAACCGCCTCATAATTTCTTCGGCGGACTCGACCGCTTCCAATGGGATGGGCATCGCGGCCTCTGCCGCCGCAGTCGCGGGCGTTGCGGGCGCAAAATCGAGGAGCCCGCGTATCACATGGGGATTCTGGTTTAAGGCGTCTGTTATTGAAGAAAACTGTTTGAATTTCCTGTAATCGCCGGTACGAACCGCCCATTGCAAAAGGTAGATCGTCTCGGGGTTCCAGGCGTGTTTTTCGCCGTTCTTGCGCCACCGGTACTGCCCAACGTCTTCAAGCGACTCGTCGTCATTCAAGGCGTTTTTGTATGTGTCCACCGCTTCGGCTTCCAGTTCCGCGAAGCCCGCGCCTCCGATGCGGCTGTCCGTGCCTTTGAAGCACTTTTCAATGACCGCCTCGCCGAGACCCACAGCCTCGAATATCTGCGCGCCGCGATAGGAGCGCAGAACGCTGGTTCCCATCTTCGACATGACTTTGAGCATCGCCTTTTGCAATCCCCTGAGATAGCGTTTTTTGGCGTCCGCCGCGTTTTTTACGCGGGCGTCTTTGATGGCTTCAATCGCTATAAACGCGCCGTACGGCGCGACCACATCCGCGCCGTAGCCGAAAAGCAGGGCGAAGTGCATGATTTCACGCGGCTCCGCAGACTCAATGATGAGCGACGCCTTCATACGCAGCCCCGCCTTGATAAGCCCGTGATGCACCGCGCCGGTCGCAAGCAACGCGGGAATGGCGATCTCTTCTTTATGAGCCTCACGATGAGGCGCGAACGCCGCCTTTCTGTCCGAAAGCGTGATGAGCGACGCGCCGGCGCGGACAGCTTCAATCGCCTTTCGCACAAGCCGATCTAGCGCGGATTCAAGGGACGTAACGCCGTCCTTCGCCTCTCTGTTCTCGAAAACGGCGTCCAACACGGCGTTTCTGAACTCATTCGGCGCGATGGCAAGCAGTCGCTCAAGATCCAGCGGCGTGAGGATCGGGTTTTTCACCTTTATCCGCCTGCAATGCTCCGAGGTCTCTTCAAGGAGGTTCGCCTGGGGCCCCACAAAACAGGTCAATGTCATCACGAGGTCTTCGCGGATCGAGTCAATGGGCGGGTTGGTGACCTGGGCGAACACCTGTTTGAAGTAGTTGTACACCCGCTGGCTTTTGTCCGAGAAAATCGCGAGCGGGGTGTCTGTCCCCATTGAGCCGGTGGGTTCCTGTCCACTCTCAATCATGGGGATAAGGAGCCGTTCAATGTCTTCGCGGGTGTAGCCAAAGGCTTTTTCCATGAAGAGCGCCTGTTTCGGGCTTATTTTCTCGTTTTCGCCAATGTTGTCGCTCTGATCCAGCGTGATGATCCGCTTCGTCCACTCGGAATACGGCTTTTTGCTGTAAACGGCGGCTTTCACTTCCTCGTCGGGAATGACGCGCCCTTCTTCAAGATCAACAAGCAGTATCTTTCCGGGCAGGAGCCGCCCCTTGTACTCGACTTCTTCCGGGCTGAAATCCTGCGCGCCGGTTTCCGATCCCATCACGATGAGCCCGTCCTTTGTTATGGTGTAGCGGGAAGGCCGGAGGCCGTTGCGGTCCAGAACGCCGCCCACATACTGTCCGTCGCAGAACACCATGGACGCGGGCCCGTCCCACGGTTCCATGACGCAGGCGTGATATTCGTAGAAATCCTTAAGCTCTTGGGGAATGGGATTTTTCTCGTTCCACGCTTCGGGGATAAGCGTCATAAGCGCGTGCGGAAGCGAACGCCCGGACATGACGAGGAGTTCGAGCGCGTTGTCGAAACTGGCGGAATCGCTCCGTCCCGGCTCTATTGACGGGAGAATGGCTTTCAACTGATCGCCTAGGCGGGGGTGGCTGAACAGGCTTTCACGGGCGGACATCCAGAAGCGGTTGCCCTTGATCGTGTTGATTTCGCCGTTGTGCGCCACAAGGCGAAAGGGCTGGGCAAGCGGCCAATCCGGAAACGTATTGGTCGAAAAGCGTGAATGAACTAGCGCGACCGCCGTAACAACGGATTCATCCCGCAGATCCGCGTAATAGTCTTTAAGCTGGCTGGACATGAGCATGCCCTTGTATACGATCACCCGCGAAGAGAGCGAGGGAAAGTGGCAAGACGCGCCCTTTCGCTTGAGTTCCGCGTGTTCACGGATGATCTTTTCGAGTTTTTTTCTGAATATATAGAGGGCCATCTCCAAATCGGAGACCACCTCCCCACTGGAGGCGCAGGCTCCGCCGCTCTTGGTTTGAGACGCGCCGTCTTCGCCGTCTTTAAACCCAAGGAACAGTTGTATGACGACCGGCTCCGCGCTTTTCGCAATAACGCCAAGCGCCTCTGGATTGACAGGGACATCCCGCCACGCAACCACGGAAAGCCCGCAATCCAGGGCGGTTTCTTCGGCCATGGTTATCATACGGGAACGCTCGTTCTCGCCGCCTGTCAAAAAAGCGAGTCCCGCTCCATACGTACCGGCTTCGCCCAAGCCGGGAATGTTTTTTTTATAAAAATCGTGCGGAATTTGCAACAGAACGCCCGCGCCGTCTCCGGTTTTATTGTCCGCGCTTTCCGCGCCTCGATGTTCCATGCGCTCCAGCGCTTCCAGTCCGCGCCTCAAAATAGCGTGCGATTTTCTGCCCTGAATGTCCGCGACAAACCCAATGCCGCATGAATCGTGTTCATATTCTTTGCTATACAGCCCTTGTCCCATGGACGGCTCCTTGCTCACAAAAATACAGCGTTTACAACCATACAACCGCTTCCATTTGCCCAACTGTATGGAATCGGCTCATTATATAGAAAACAGATGTTTTATACAAGGA
>JAIRTS010000076.1 GCA_031254795.1 Treponema sp. | reverse complement strand
TTTTTCTTTCATCGCGGCGTCTTTTCGTTAAATCCTCTTCTTAAAATAAGTGAAGCCGCGCGTCAGCGGCATCCGTTTTGAAACGCGGCCGTACATCGTATAAAAGCATATACCATGCTTATTGGAATTGTCAACACCTTTTTCATGGCCGGGCCGCGAAATTCGCGGGGCGGGCGCGGGAAATAATCGAAAAACGCGCGGCGTTGGCGCGGCGCCGGCGCTGGGCCGCGTGAATGTCCGCCTCTTATGTTCTTCGCGCGGACGCGATCGCCTTTCTCAACAGATCGACAGGGACAATCGAAACCGCGAACAGCAGCACGATCTTCCATTGCGCCAGCGAAAGCCCAAAACAATGAAAGACTTGCCCGCCCGCATATACCAGCGCGGTCTGCGTCAGTACGATGACGGACAGGACTTGCAGAAACCCCTTGTTGCCGCCTATGTTGTCAAGCAAGTTGAGTTTTTCGGTTCTCGCGTTGAAAGCGTTAAACACGGCGGTAAAAACGAACAGCGCGAAATAGCCGGTGTGAAGCGTGTCGTCGCCGGACACCGAGGGAAAGAGATCGCTCACAAAGCCGGCGAACAGGAACACAAGGCTGAGCGCGAATGTCCACAGCCCGCCCGTGAGAATGGAACTCCACATGGCGGGGCTGACTATGGCCTCGTCTCTGCGTTTTGGCGGCTCCTTCATAAACCGCTTGAGCGCGGGCTCCCCCCCGAACGCGAGGGCCGCGAGCGTGTCCATGACCAGATTCACCCACAATATCTGAATGATGGACAGCGGGTTCTCCTGGCCGAACAGGGGCGCGGCGAAATTGACAAGAACCGCCGACACGTTGATCGTCAGTTGGAAAACGATGAATTTCCGAATGCTGTTGAAAATAGTCCGTCCATACAGAATGGCCTTGTCAATGGAATTGAAATTGTCGTCCAGAATGACAATCTCGCTCGCTTCCTTGGCGACTTCGGACCCGCTGCCCATGGCAAAGCCGACATCCGCTTTCTTGAGCGCGGGCGAATCGTTCACGCCGTCTCCGGTCATTCCGACGACATAATTGAGTTCCTGCGCGAGTTTGACCAAACGGCTCTTGTCGGACGGCAGCGCCCGCGCCACGACTTTGATGGACGTGATGTCCGCCTTCACCTCCTCGTCGGAAAGCGCGGCGAGCTCGTCCGATGTAAGCGCGATGTCGCTCTCGTTGTTCACCAGGCCGGCTTCTTTCGCTATGGCGACCGCCGTTTCTTTTCTGTCGCCGGTTATCATAACCACCTGAACTCCGGCGCGCCGCGCTTCCGCAATCGCGGTTATGGATTCGGGGCGGATTTCATCGCGGATGCCAATGATTCCCACAAGGGTCCATCCCCCGCTCGCCGGGAGCATGTCGTCAATTGAGCCGTTGGGGTTGACGATCTTCCCTTCGTAGAGCGCGAGCGCGATGACTCGTATGGAACGGTCGGCGAGGCCGTCGATTTTTTGATTCAACGCGGCGAGGGCGGAGAATTTCACGGCGTTCCCGTCTTTGTCAAGATAATAATCGCATCTGTCCAGAATTTTCTCAGGCGCTCCCTTTATCAGGGTGAGAGGGCCGCCTGAAGCCCCGCCTTCAATCGTGGCCGCTGAAAATTTATTCTGGCTGTCGAACGGGATTTTTTCCAGCGCGGCGGCGCTCTTTCCGCGAGGAGAAGAGCCGTCTTCCGCCGCAAAGGTTAAAAGCGCCCGCTCCGTGCTGTTGCCGCCTATGGCTTTTTGACGCGCCGCGCCCGCGCCTTCTCCGGATAAAACGGCGTCCGTTAAAACGGCGTCCGTGTTATGAAAAAGCGAGAGGGAAAGATACTTTTTCAACCCATCCGGCGCGTCTTGAAAACGCTTGTAATCGTTCCCCGCGCCGTCCGCGAAACTGACCGCCTCAAGTTTCCCTTTGGTGATCGTTCCGGTCTTGTCGCTAAACAGAAAGTTGAGGCTTCCGGCCGTTTCTATGCCGGCGATTTTTCTGACCAGCACATTGTCCTTGAGCATTTTGCCCATGTTCAGAGCGGAGACAATGGCTATCATCAGGGGCAGTCCTTCGGGAACCGCCATGACGATAATGATGACCGCAAGCATGAACGCCTGGATCAGATCGCTTAAAAGATGCGTCCAGTTCAAGGCGTAGGCGGCGATCTCGCCCGCGTTGAAATGGTTGGCGATCACGACGCGCTGAAACAGCAGGGCGATGGCTATGACGACGCCGCCGATGTAGCCGAATTTGCTGACGCCGCTCGCAAGGGCGCTCAATTTGACTTTCAGGGGCGTGTCGCGCTCGTCTTCCGCCTGCAATTCTTTGGCGATTTCGCCGTACACCGATTTGTCGCCGACCACGGTCACGCGCAGCGTGGCGGCGCCGGAAACCACCACCGCGCCCCTCCAGACTTTGTAGGGGTTGAGGAAATTGACGGCGGTCTCTTCGTCTTGATAACCACGCGGCGCCGCGGTTTTAGCGGCTTCTTTTGATTCGCCGTTCAAAACGGACTGGTCTACTTTGATCCCGCCTTCTATCAGGACGCCGTCCGCCGGAATCTTGTCGCCGCTTTGCAGCAGAACCGCGTCTCCGGCGACAATATCGTCAATGGGCAATTCCCGAATCTCTCCGTCGCGGTACACTTTGCATTGTATCTTTGACGCCTCTTCCTGCAATTTTCTGAAGGCGCTCTCGTTGCGGTATTCGGACAGGGTGGACACAAAGGTCGCCAAAAAAATGGCGACCGCGATGCCCGCCGGCTCATACCACGCCATTTTATCCGGCGTCCATCCAAGATAAGACGCGACGACCAGCGCCATATTGACGACAAGGGCGGCGCACAGAATTTTTATCATTGGATCCCCGAAATTCGCACGGAATTTAGCCCAAAAACGCTCGGCTTTCTGTTCCGTAAGCCGGTTGTCGCCAAACTTTTCTTTGGAAGCCCGCGCCTCCGCGCTTGTCAACCCGACGCCATCTGAACCGTTTCCGGCGCCGGCGTGTCCCTCAATGTTTGTCATGGATATCCACCTTTTTTGAACCGCGTTAAAACGCCCGCCCGCCGCTGGGAGCGCGGCGGTTTGCGTTAGGCTCAGCGAACGTCATTATAATACAATGGAAAAAAAAATCAACCTTTGCGCCGGGGCTCTTCCTCATTGGAAAAACCCAAAGTCCCGGACTGCCCAAGCCCCCGCATATCAAGCGCGACGGCGGTCTCAATCGCGAGTTGTATCATGCGCTCAATCGCCACGCTCATGAGAAAAACCAGCTTGCGCGCGCCGTTTTTCCCGGCGCGCGCCTTGTACGCGATTTCCGCGTCCTCCCATATCTCGAAAAACCGGGGCATGAAGCCAAGCATCAGCGTGACGCCCACAGTAAAGCGGGAAATAAGGCGGGCGAGCGCCGGAATGGGAGGGCGGAGGCTGTCAAGGGATTCCTTGAGCTCCGGCATGGTGGTGACGGAAAAAAACAGGGCGCATCCCGCGAACGCGGCCATGAGGCCAAGGGCGAAGCCAAGCCCTTCGCGAAAGCCCGCGATAGTGAAGCCGAGCGGCTTCCATGAAAGCGAGCGGAACAGGATCATCGTTATCGCCATAAACGCGATAAAACCGGAGCCGCGATAGAGGGAGCGAAGGGGAATGGCCGCCGCGCGGGAAGCCGCCGCTATGAAGACAAACGAAAAGCCGACGCCAAACGGAAAAAAAGCGAAAGCCGGCGTTGAAATCACGAGCAGGCACAGCAACTTGACGCGGGCCGGCAGCCGGTGGAGAAAAGAATCTCCCGCTTTGTAAGCGTACGGCGTCAGTCCAGCCATGTACAATCTTTGCAGGCGTACGGTGTCAGTCCAGCCATGTACAATCCGCGGCGCGTGTGTAAGACTTGCGGGGATCGCGGACGCCGTACGATGGAACAAGCCGGTCGAGCGTCTCGTCCGCTTCGCCCTGATCCCGAATTTCGCCCTTGTCAAGAACGACGAGCCTGTCCGCGTAGGCGAGCGCCTTTTCCAATTCATGCGTCAAAATGACAAGCGTTTTTCCCTGGGTTTTCATTCGCTTGATGATTTCAAGAGTCTGTACGACGCCTTGATAATCAAGATTCGCAAACGGCTCGTCCATGATAATGGCGGAACAACCCATAGCCAGAACGCCCGCGACCGCGAGCCGCCGCTTTTCCCCGCCGGAAAGCCGTCTGGGAGGGTAATCCCGCTTGTCAGCCAAGCCCATCGCGGACAAGGCGGAACGCACCCGCTTGTCAACCTCGTCTTTTGGCAAACGCAGGTTCTTCGGACCAAAGGCGATGTCTTCCGCGACCGTCTCCCCGACAATCTGGCTGTCCGCGTCCTGAAAGACCATGCCCGCCGACGAGCGCAGATCGCGCGCCTTGTCAATCGGCGCGCCTCGAAAAAACACCTCCCCGCTTGACGGCTCCAAAAGCCCGCAGGCTATGCGCATGAGCAACGTCTTGCCCGATCCGTTGGAACCCGCGATAAAAAGGCGCTCCCCTTCCTGAATATCAAGCGTGATATTGGAGAGCGCCCTGTTCCCGTTGGGGAAAACGTGCGAAACGGCGCGCAATGAGAAGAGCGGCGCGCAAAGCGATCCCACTCAATACCCCTTGATTTTCTTGCCGAAGAGCATGTTCTGATAGCAGCGGAGGCAGCCCGGAAACATGCCGCCTTCGCTTTCGTGAATCGCTTTTCTGAAACGATTCGCCCTGTCTCCGTTGTATATCTCGGCGAACGATTGGGTTTTTATGTTGCCAAGAATATAGTCCGGGTAATCCGCGCAGAAATGAACGTCCCCGTTGTAATTGATGTTCGTCTGGCACCACGGGACTATGCAGTGGTTGCGCACGGGCGTCTCCAAATCCGCGTAATAGGTGTGCGTCTTCTCCGGGTTCAGCGTCGGCACCGTGATGATGGGGTGGCCATAGTCGCCGCGGTGCAGCTTTTCCAAGATGGCGTGCAGTTTCTTGCCGTCAATGTCGAGATTGTAACCGGTGTTATACGCGGCGAGGCAATCAATGTCCGTGTCGAGTTTTTCGCGCATATACTCCTTCTGCCGCGCGATTATATTGTCGTTGGTGTAGGTGCCGAGATTGAAAATATGTATATCCAATCCGAAAGAACGGCTCGCCTCGGCGAGTTGGTCAAGGACAAGGTAATTCATGTTCGTGACCGTAGATACAACGCTCATAATCGGATAGGACGAATTCTGTTTCTTTTTCTCGCGGTTGATGGCGTCAAAACCCCGTACAACCTTTTGGTACGAGCCTTTCCCCCGCATCGCGTCATTCGTTTCCTCAAAAGCGTCAAGCGACACAAAGATGGCGCTCCACCGGTCGCGGACTATCCGCTCCGCATGCTCTTCGATAAACGTGCCATTGGTGTTCACGCTCACAAAGAGTCCCTTGTCAACCATATATTTTGCGAGCGGCATGAGATCCGGATAGAGAAACGGCTCCCCTCCCCAAATATAGGTGACCGGATAACACGGCGCTATCTCATCGATGATTTCTTTATAACGTTCGAGCGGCACGAGCGTCTTGACCTCTTCGGCGACGCGCCCGTTTTTCATCTTGCCCTTGTCGCCCCACTGGCCGCACATGCGGCAACGCAGATTGCAAAGCGGCGTCAGGTTGAAATAGACAAGCGCCAGATTCTTCATGTGGTTATAGTGATAATCATGCTTTGGGAAAAACCTTGTTTTCCCCATCTTTGTAAACCCGTAAAACATTTTCGCCGAGAGACCCTTGAACTTTTTAAAAATGACGGGAACAACCGCTATGTTTTCTTTCATGGGTGGATGACGAGTAATAGCGAACATCGGCTTGTGCATAAAAAGCGCCCCTTCCTGAAAAGTTATAACATACATGAGGCCGCTCCAAAACCAACCCGAACGTTCGTTCGCCGAACGTAGGTTCGCCGAACGAACGTTCGCAAACACAGCCCGCGTTTTGGAGCGGCCTCACATCTTTTACATAGTATATCAAACTTCTTTATATGTTTCAACCAGACGCGCGTCCCCGCCGGCCATGCCGCCTCTCGCCGGTCGCCGGACAGCCCGCGCGGCGCGGAGGCCGGGCGCAGTCGTCCATTCGCGACAGAGTCGCGGGGCATTGCGCCGGCAAAATCTTAATGAACAGAGCCGTCGCATTGGCAATGCCCTGTGAGCGTTACAAAGCGTTCGGCTCCTCATGACAAAACAGGATTTCTCCATAAGACACGCCATTATGGTTTGTCGCGCTGGAGCGGGAGGCGCTCCTAGCATAGAGCGGAGGGCAATCCTAGCACAGAGCGGGTGGCAATCCTAGCACAGAGTGGGTACCGCTCCTAGCATAGAGCGGGAGGCGCTCCTGCCCTAAAGCTGGAGGCTATCCTGCCCTAAAGCTGGAGGCTATCCTGCCCTAAAGCTGGAGGCTATCCTGCCCTAGAGCTGGAGGCGCTCCTGCCCTAAAGCTGGAGGCTATCCTGCCCTAGATCGGGAGGCGCTCCTGCCCCAGAGCGGGGGTCAATTCTAGCAAAGGGAAGCGCGGGTGGCGCCACCCGCCTGACGGGGACGCTTTTCAGACAACATCTGGTATGGAAGCGCGGGCGTCAGACACTTTCGGCGTCTGGCGCCGCGCGAGGCTTTACGGCTTGGGCGGGGCGGAGACGGCGAGGGGCGCGTCAAAGGTATAGGAGCGCAGATGCGCGGTCTCTCCGGAGCTGGTGAAATGTGTGCTTACCTTTAGATGGTATTCTCCCGGCTCAAGGGACGGGCAGATGAAAAGAACCTTGGTCCTGCCGTTCTCAAGAATGTCCTTGGGGTCGACCGTCACAGCGTCCCCGGAGTCGTCAATGATAAATATGCCAGCGCCCTCGCCCGCTATCTTGAGGCTCTTGCCCGCAAGCCGCGCGCCGTGTCCCGGCGTGAGCGCGCTGTTTGGCGCCCCGCCCGCTTTGTCCTCAACGCCGTCAATGACCGGACCGTTCTCCACGCCGCGCAGGCGGTTCAGTGGGGCGGTTCGCGCCGCCGCGGTCAGGCTCTTGTCGGGAAGGAAGCGCGCGGAGACCTTGTGTCTCCCGTGGTCGAACGGCGCGGAGGGACCCTCGAAAGAGCCGCCTATCCGCAGGCTAAAGCCGCCTATTCCCTCTATCTTGAAAGCCCAGCCCTGGGACAGGAGGTTTCTGGCCGCTGTCCCGACGCCGCTGAGCACGAGCTTGGCCTCGCCTTTGTTGACGTTCAAGACCTCGCTGAGCATTGTGATGAAACTCTCATCATTGACGCCTTCGGTGTGGGTGACTACGGCGTGACACTCCGTAGAATCCGCTGGCGCTGTGTTTTGCACCACATAATAATCAATCATCTCTTCTCTCCTTTCAGGCTATGCCCGCAGGCATAGCCTGTTAAACGACTTCTTAACAAGCGGGGGTCGGCGGACTTGTCCGCCCCCGGCTTGACGGCCGCGCTTGCTCTTGGCGCCAGACACTCTCTCGGTGTCAGACGCTTTCGGGTGTCAGACGCTTTCGTGGCGCCAGACACTTTCTCGGTGTTAAACGCTTTCGTGGCGCCAGACACTTTCGAGTGTCAGACACTCTCGTGGCGCCAGACACTCTCTCGGTGTCAGACACTCTTGGTGTCAGACATTCTCTCGGTGCCAGACACTCTCTTGGTGTCAAACGCTTTCGGGTGTCAGACACTCTCTCGGTGTTAAACGCTTTCGGGTGCCAGACACTCGCGCCCTGCCCTGACGGGGTCAGCGGCGCACCCTCCAGACAACACCCCGCGTGAAGCCGTCCGCCAGGCTATGCCTGCGGTGCCAGACACTTTCGGTGTCTGGCACCCGGCTCCCATGCGGACTAACTATCGCGCTCTCACTCCCAGCCGCCTGCGGAGCCGCTTACCCTGCTGTCCAGGGTAACGCCCTGTCCGGCCGTGGAGTTGCGGAGCTTGCCGGTAGAAGCAAAGACCGCGTGCCCGTAATAACCACTGATATCAGTCGCGGTGTTTTTCAACGAAGCGCTTGCGTCTGACCCATAGATGACGCCGTCCGACTGTTTGATAAATGTCCCATCGGCGAACACCAGCACCCCGCCGCCCCAGTTGGAAGCGAAATTGCTGCTGATGGTCCCGCCACTCATCCTAAACGTCCCTGTTACGCCCACCCCGCCGCCATTGCCGGAGGCGTAGGCGTTGTAGTTGGCGGAATTGCCGCTGATGGTCCCGCCTCTCATGGTGAATGTCCCGTCACTGCCGACATACACCCCGCCGACGTTAGATGCGGAATTGCCGCTGATGGTCCCGCCGCTCATGGTGAATGTCCCGCCCGCCACGCTCACCCCGCCGCCGGAGGAATTGGAGGAGGAGTAGGAGTAGGAGTAGGTATTCCCGGTTACCTTGGAGCCGGTATTCATCTCCAGCGTCCCCCAGTTGTTCACTTGTACCAGCGAAGCCGTGTTGTTGCTCCGTCCCCGCAAGGTGATGTTGTTGTCCAGCGTGAGCGTTACGCCGCTGTCCACGGTAAAGAGAGAACCGGTTGAACTCAAACTAACAATTCGTTCCGCGGTCCCGCCGTCAAGGGTGATATTGACGTTCTTCCCGCTGTAGGAAAGCGTCTGGGGACCGATGGTCTCGTTGTTCTTTACCGTGATGCTATAGTTCCCGCCTTCCACCGCGTTGGTTTTAAGCCATGTCAAGTACTGGGCGAGTGTATAATCAGAAGGCAGTACCGTGTCATCGTCGTCATCATCCGGGTGAAACAAATCCTTGCAACCCGTGAACAACAACGCCATGAGCGCCGCGAAAAACGCCGCCGCAAGCGCCGCTCTCAGTCTTTTCGCGTTTCCATTTCTTTTCATTTCTTGTAATCTCCCTTAAAACTTCCATGTCCACGACAGGCGCGCGGGCGCCCCGCCCAAAAGGGCGAGGAAGATTTTTAATAAGTATATCCTATACGATAGTATCCGGAGACTGAGGAGTTGTACCCTTCGACTTTCAGGATAACGTACCCTGATGAAGATGCATAGAAAGATTCGCTATTAGTACTGGAATTATCTACTTGATAAAATATTGACGTTTCACTACTTTGATAACTAGCGGATACTTTAATATCGCAGGTTGAATAACCACTACCATATGAATAACCACTATCGCTATCATCCCATATAATATTATAATACGACCCCGCTGATACAGAAATGCGGTAGTAGCGAGCCTCTCCCGCCGAAAGGTAACCGGAATACCAGTTGCCGTAACTAATGTCCGTATATGAGTATGAAGAAGACGTGGT
>JAIRTS010000069.1 GCA_031254795.1 Treponema sp. | reverse complement strand
TGGATCGTCCAGGGCGCGGCCACCCGTTCCGCGACCGGCTTTTCATTCGCCAGTGGAAGGGCAGCGCCGCAAGACGCGGTTCTGGATGTGGGCAATTCAGGCACCACGTTGTTTCTGGCGCTCGCCATAGCCGCGCTCGACGCCATGCCCCGCGCCTTTACTGGCGACGAACAGATTACGCGGCGAAGCGCGGCGAACCTTCTGTCCGCCCTAGCGTCGCTTGGGGCCACCGTAACATCGGCGGCAAACGGCTGCACGCCGATAACGGTGCGGGGGCCGTGGAAGGGCGGCGCGTGCAGGATCGAATGTCCCACAAGCCAATACCTCTCCGCCCTGCTGTTAGCCGCGCCACTTGCGCAAAAAGGCTGCGTCACCAGCATTGACGTCCCCCTTCTCAATGAAAAGCCCTACATTGACATGACGCTTTCCTACCTTGACGCCCAATGCGTACCATACGAAAAAAACGCGGCCTATTCCTATTTCCGTATACCGGGAGGCACGGTGTACACGCCCATGAATGGCAGTGTTCCCGCAGATTTCTCATCAGCCGCGTTTCCAGCCGTGGCGGCCATCATCAGTGGCGGCTCCGTCACACTACAGGGGCTTGATCCCCATGACACGCAGGGAGACAAGGCGTTCTTCGGCATGATCGCCCGCATGGGCGTTTCGGTCGCGTGGAAGCGGACAAAAGGAACGTCCGGCGATTGGGAAGTTACGGTTTCCAGAACCGGAAGCGCGCGCAAACTGTACTCCGGCGTCTTTGATCTTAACGCCACACCCGACCTGTTGCCTGTCATGGCCGCGATTGCGGTTTTCGCCGAAGGCGAGACCCATCTGACCAATGTCGCGCACGCCCGCATCAAAGAAACGGATCGGATCGCCGTCATGGCGCGGGAACTCGGCAAGCTCGGCGTCCGGTGCAGGGAAAAGCCTGACGGTCTTGTCATTCATGGCGGGACGCCGTCTGGTGGCTCGGTTGACGGACATGGGGATCACCGGGTGGTGATGGCTTTAGCCGCAGTGGGATTAGGCGCCGCAGGCGAGCTTGAGATACGTGGAGCCGAAGCCGCCGATGTTACCTATCCGGGTTTTCTGAACCTGCTTGGAGCGCGGTTTATGTAATAGAGTTGTTCAGAAACTTCAGCTTCTGAACAAATTCCACTTAAAAACTGCAAAATACAGAGTATTTTGCCTGGATTTGTTCAATAGAGGCAGTTTCAAAACTTCAGTTTTGAAAGACAAGCGGAACTTGTCAAGCAAGCTTAGATTTAGAGATACTATAGAGGGAGCTTCCGTCTCCAGAACTTTCTTTTAGAGGGTATATCATGTATTACACGAACTGTTTCAAAGTGGCGTCAAAAAAACGCAAAATGAGTCGCGCCGCCCTCCCCCGCTTCTCTTTTTTCCTCAGTTGGGCGTTAGGGGCATGCGTCTTTATACTCGCGCTTTCATGCGCAACCCAAAAACCGCTCGGCGAGAGGCGGCCGGAAGAAAAGCCGTCCCCAACTGAGCGATTGCCCGACGCCACGCCTCCGGTTCCGGACGCTGGGGGCGGCGTCGCAATTCCCGTTCCTCCAGAACCGGACTATCTTGACATTGTGGCGGTGGGCGACAACCTTTACCACGATCCCATGATCGCGCTCATCATCAAACAAGACCCCGTTGATCCGTCAGATTTTTATTCCGAGATAGCGCCACTTATTGAAAACGCCGACATTGCGTTTGTGAATCAGGAGACCGTTCTTGCCGGGAAGGATTTTGGGTATTCAGGCTATCCTCAATTCAACACGCCACAAATCGTCGGCGACGCGCTCATCGCAACCGGTTTCAATGTGGTGAACCACGCCACGAATCACATCATGGACAAGGGCGAAAAAGCCGTCTTCGCCACTATGGATTTCTGGGACAGCCATCCGGAAATCGCCTGTTTGGGCGTTTATAGATCGGAAGAAGCGTCAGGCAATCCGATGATCATCGAAAAAAACAATATCAAGATAGGCTTTCTCTCCTACACCTACGGAACCAACTGGCTTCCGCTTCCAAAATCCAAGCCGTATCTGGTTTCTCTGATCAATGACCAGCGCATTATAAAAGACCTTGCCGCGTTGAGGCCAAATTGCGATCTGCTCATTGTTTCCATGCATTGGGGCGAGGAATACCGGCTTCAACAGAATAAAGAGCAGGAGCGGCTCGCCCAACTGCTTGCGGATCATAAGGCCGACATCATCATAGGCCACCACCCCCATGTGCTTGAACCGGCCGTATTCCTTGCCGGGAAAGAGGGCAACACGACCTTCTGCGTTTACTCGCTCGGCAATTTCCTTTCCGCCCAAGCGGAAAGCCCCACCCTGCTCGGCGGCATGTTGACGCTGAGGATAAAAAAACACGAGGGAGCAATCTCCATTGAAAGCGCGGGCGTACTGCCGCTCGTCACTCATTACGAGAAAGGCTACACCAATTTCAAGGTGTACCCTCTCTACGCATATTCAGACGAAACCGCCGCGAAACACCTCCGCGCCTTGCAAGGCAAAGATGTAAGCGTCCGCTATTTCAACGCATTGGCAAAACAAGTGTTGGGGGACATGATGATTGAACCACCAGCGCCGCAACCCGCCACCGCGCCACTAGTGAAAAAAGAGGGTGGATGACCGGGTTTGAACCGGCGACGACCAGATCCACAATCTGGGACTCTACCCCTGAGCTACATCCACCATATAAACTAAACATAGCAAATTTTCAGCCATTTGTCAAGTGGTTTTTTATGGAGCGTCCTGCGGAGGGCGTCCTATGGAGCGTTCTTTTTACACCGGCGCCTCATGGCGCGGCGTTTTTACAGCATGTCTTTTGGTTAAACAGCGCCAGAGGCACTGTAAAAAAATCAATACTTGAACTCGCTCTCTCCGATAAATTCGCGCAAGATGCTCTGCCCGGGCACATACTGGGGTGGACTGGCGGCGAAATTCTCCAAAAATGCGCGAAGCCGTACCGCCTCCGCATAGCCGTGGAGATGGGGCTTTATGGACCGCAAAAGCGGATCGGCGTAAACCTTGAGAACCGCAAGCTCATAGTCAAGCGCCGAATTAAACGCCGCGTTCGCAAAATTCTGGAAGGGAAAAATGTGCTTTTTCTCGCCCCGTTGTACATTGCTCCACATGAGAATCGTCTTCGCCGCGCTGGTGCCTCTGAATTGGTAATCGCGCACCATGCGCCTGATAAGCCGGTTGTCGCTTGTGGGGATGCGGTTGTGTCCGTCAAGATTGAGTTGGGTGAGCGCGGAAACATAGAGCTTGAACTTGACGCTCTTGTCAACAAGTGGAGTGAGAGCGTCGTTCAAGCCGTGAATGCCTTCTACAATCAGCATGGACTTTTCTCCCAGCCTGATGGACTTTCCGCCTGACTCCCTGCGCCTGCCTGTCCTGAAATCGTAAACGGGCAGAGTTATCTCTTCTCCCTTGAAAAGGGAAAGAAGCTGCTCGTTTAAGTACGGCACGTCAAGCGCGTCAAGACACTCAAAATCAGGCTGTCCATTCTCGTCGCGGGGCGTTTTATCCGCGTTTATATAGTAATCGTCAAGACTGACCGCGATAGGATCAATGCCCAGCACCTTCAACTGGATGGAAAGGCGTTTTGCCGTTGTGGTCTTGCCGGAACTCGACGGGCCCGCTATAAACACCGCCTTAACCGAATCCCGTTTCGCATAAATTTTGTCCGCTATTTCAGCGAATTTCTTTGCCTGAAACGCCTCCGCAATCCCGATGTAGTCCTTGACGGCGCGCTCCGCAACCAGTTTATTGAGGTGTCCAACCACATTGACGCCTATATTGCGCCCCCAATTCTTATGTTCGCGGTACACGGAAAATATCAACGGATGGTCCTCAAACTCGCCGATTTCATTGCCATCGCCGGATCCCGGAAACCTGAGCAGAAAACCGTCCTGGTACTGCATAAGATCAAAGGCGGTGAGCAGTCCGGTTTTTGGCGCGAGGGGACCGATGTAGAGATCTGTCCATCCATCGCACTCGTTCACCGGCACATTTGATTCGCTACGCTGGTCTAAAAGCAGACTCGTCTCGCCCTGTTTCTTGTCGCTAAAAAGCTCCATCGCCTCCGCATAGGCAAGGCAACGAAAATCAACGGGAAGGTTTCTTTCCGCCAACACTTTCATGCCATTTTTTAAATCCTCAATTTCCTGCGCGGAAGGAACCTTGCCATCAGCAAAGGTGTAGTAGTAGCTCTTGCCAAGCGAATGCCCTATGGAAAGCCGCTCGCTGGAAAAGAGCTTGTGCGCGGACAAAGCGAGCAGGAACGCCAAAGAACGCCGGTAAATGAGCGTCCCTTCCACGCTGTCGCGGGTTACCGGCTCAAGGCGGGCGTTCACCACAAGCGGCGCGGAAAGCGGGAGAATTTCATTGTTCACCCGTACCGCCACGAGTTCCGATCCTGCTTTTTGCTCGCCGAAATATCCGGCCACGCTTTCAATCTTCACACCAAATTCGCAGGAAAGAGTCGTGCCATCTGGAAAAATCGCTTTCAACATATACCCTTCTTCTCTCTTTTTCTTTCACGGGTAAAACCCGCCGCCGCATTTCGTCTGCTCCGCCGCCGCTCTGGCTATTCTTTCCCGATTCCGCCAATCACCCACTGTTTAATCACCTCAAGCCGCTTCTGCACCGCCGAAGGCACATGAATTTTTGAGGCGAAAAAATCGCTTACATCCGCGCTTGCCACGCTGTAAATAACGAGTCCGCCGACAATCGGCTCAAAGTAGAGCTGGGCGACAAACTTTTCTTTCCTGATGACCGGTACAAATAAAAAAGAAAGATCCCTAAAATTTGTGAGCGTACATATAATAGCCTTGCTGTTGGCGACAATGTCAACGCGGTAATAGGAATTGCCAAAATTGGCGTCTTTCAGCCTTATGTACCATGTCTCCACATTGGGCGTCGCGGACGCCTGCGGCGGATCGAAAATCGCGGACGTATCCTTGTCGCTTTTAATGCGAGTCGCGTCTTCAAAAAGCGGAACATCGGCGTCTTTTGTCGCCGAATGATAAGGAATGCCTTTTAAGTCCCGGATATTCAGGAGGGCGTTGTAGATATTCAGAACCATCGCTTTTTGGAACGGAATAAGCGAGATGCTTTCCGTTATGTAGGCGTTCTTGAGAATAGCCCGCTGAACGGCAAACTCGTACCCCGCCGGAACAATGCGTTGCAACGCAACCCCTTTTCCAGCGACGACAAAACCATCTGCCGATAAAGCGATTTGTTTCCTCTCTCCGTCTAATTCTGGAAAAACATCACTAAACGAACGGGTCTGTCCAAAACCCGGCGACGCCGGCGCCATAATGAATATCCATAGGACGCAACAAAAAACGCCTGCCCTCTTGTTTCTTCCAAGAAAAAACATTAATACGCTCCTTTACCCCGGAGGACGACTCCAATGGTTTTATACAAAATCCATACGTCAAGCCAGATGGACCAGCTTTGCATATAATACCCGTCATAAGCCACCCGTTCGGCATAGTCCGTATCCGAGCGCCCTGAAACCTGCCACAAACCGGTCATACCAGGTTTCACCGAAAAGATGCGCTCAAAATCCTCTCCGTATTTCGCCGTTTCCGCCTCAACAATGGGGCGCGGTCCCACAAGGCTCATCTCCCCTTTCAACACATTGATGAGCTGAGGAAATTCATCAAGGCTGAATTTCCTCAGTATTTTCCCGATTTTAGTCACCCTCGGATCGTCTTTTAACTTGTGATTCATCTCCCATTCCTCTTGAAGCGCGGGATCGGAATTGAGGAGCTTTTGCAACCACTCTTTGGCATCCACCACCATGGAGCGAAATTTCCACGCGGTAAAAAACTTGCCGTTCTGACCAACCCGCGTGTGTCCATAGAGAACGGGTCCCGGGGAAGTGATCTTTATCAAAAACGAGATGACAAGCAGGAACGGCAGTATAATCACCCCTCCTATGAGCGTCAACGCCACGTCTATGATTCTTTTCACGCCCAAATTCCAGAACATTTTCAGCTTATGGCTGGCGACAAACCCAAGAATGCCGTCAAAATCGCGTACTTTCATCCAAATGTTGGCGATATTGAAGAAATCCGGCACAATGACCGTGTACCGAAATCCTGAAATCGATTTATTGAGCAAATGGGCGATTTCTTCGGCGTTTGTCAAAGGCATGGCGATAATAGCCATCTTGATTTTGAATTTTTCTGCAATGGTCCGGCCAATGCCAATGTCATGGATAACCGGAACACCCGCGTACATGTCGCTTCCCGCTTTGTCGTCGTCCAGAATAAGAGCCGGCGCATACCCCGCGTATTTTCTTCTGAGAAGCCGATCAATGACAAGCTGGGCGGTGCGTCCGTTCCCGTATATCACCGCGGGAAGCCCCCCCAGCTTCGTCTTGCTCATTATACCGCGCATACAAGAGCGGCACAGCAAAAGCATAAAACACGAACATACAAAACTTAGGATAAACGCCGCCGAAATCGCGTCGAATTCCTTGTCTTCAATGAAACGAGAGATGATGATGCCCCCATGCGCAATAACAGACCCCACCACAAAAGAACGCAATTCCTCGGACGGCGCAAGCGCAATGCCCGGATACAACCCGTTCATCCAGAACAAAAAGACAAAAACAGGCAAATAAGGCGCGTACATCACAAATGATCTAAAAGTGATGAGCGTCATGTCATAGAGGTTGACCAAAAAAAAACCTCCGCCAAAGGAAAGCATAACACCGAAAAAATCCGCAATGATAAAAGCGAGAGCTGTCAACGCCGAACTGGTTCTATGGAAATGAGATGAATACCACGCTTCATATTGGGTCAACGTCATGGCGTTACTATACCACAAAAAGCGCGGGATATCAACAGCAAATGAAAGAAAAC
>JAIRTS010000010.1 GCA_031254795.1 Treponema sp. | reverse complement strand
TACGCAAGGAAAAAAATTTCCTTTCCAAAAAAAATGAGAACATAAAAACTCCTTAGTCCCAATCCGCGAGGACTGCAAGTGTTGGCAGGGAGACAACGCTCCCCCGTATACCAAAGTCTCCTGGCTTACGCGCCGCCTGATTTGACAGCCGCGCCCTTGCCGCAGCCTTCCCAGCGTTTGCCAGTGGCTGTCGTGCGGCGGAGGGGGACGAGGACGACGCGACAAGCGCATACGCTCGCCGCCGTCCGCGCCCGGACGCGATCACAGTTACGGGATAGCGGAGGATTCACGGCATTGCGCCGCTCGCCTCGCTTCCTTTGAAATATACGATAGCAACTATAAAGAAACGCTGAAAATTTGTCAAGCGGATGGATATTTCCGGAGGGACGCTTCATGCAAAGAGGAAAAGGCGCCCATTGCGCGTCTGCGCGACACGGCGCCTTTTCTCACTCTCTACACCAGCAACAGGCCAATTTGATAGATAATGACGCTCAAAACGCCGCCCAGCAAAAGGAGAAACGCATACTCAAACCCCAACCATTTCCAGCCGAGTTCGGCCTTTATGGTCGCAAGCGCGGCCAAACAAGGCGGAGCAATCAGCGTAAACAGCATGAATACAAAGGCTACAAGCGGCGTCATGTGCGGATCGCCGGTTATGGCTGCGCGAAGCCCTTCGTTTTCCTCGCTTTCTTCAGCCCCAACGCGGTACAAGATGCCGAGCGTGGAAACGATCACCTCTTTCGCCACTATACCGATGACGCTTGCCGTGGCCAATTTCCAGTCAAACCCCATCGGCTTGAAAACCGGGGCGATAAAATGCCCGATACGCCCGGCGTAGCTATGCTCAACGGCGAGTTGCTCCCCCGACACTTCCGCATAAGCGGCGACCGCTTCCTCGTCCGCGCCGGGATTGTTCTCAAGGTACGTTGCGGCAAACGCCTGCATTTCCTCTGGGGAAGGCTCGTACCGGGGAAATGTCGTAATGAGCCACACCAAGATTGACGCGGCTAAAATGATGGTGCCAGCTTTCTTGATGTAGCGGGATGTTTTTTCCCACACATGCCATAGCACCCCGCGCACGGTAGGGGCGCGGTACGGGGGCAACTCCATCACAAACGGCGTCGGCTCGCCACGCAACGCCGTTTTTCTCAACACAAAGGCTGAAAGCAGGGAAAGTACGACCCCGCAACCGTACAGCAGAATCACCATATTTGCGGCGTTTTCCGGAAAAAAAGCCGCGGCTAAAAGCACATGCACGGGCAGTTTTGCGCCGCAACTCATAAGCGGCGTAATAAGCGCCGTAAGGATGCGGTCGCGCTGGCTTTTCAGGGTGCGGGCGGCCATTATCGCTGGCACCGAGCAGCCGAAACCCAGCATCATAGGAAACACCGATTGGCCGTGCAAGCCGAACGCATGCAATAGCTTGTCCGAGGCGAAAGCGGCGCGGGCCATATAACCCACATCTTCCAGAATCGAAAGCAAGCAGAACAGTATGACGATGAGGGGGACAAACGACAGAACGCCGCCCACACCGCCGATAACGCCGTCAACGAGAAGGGAGCGGAAGAGCGTGTCCGGCATGACGTTGTTCAAGGCGTCGCTCAAAAAGGTGAAAAACCCTTCAAGCCAATCCATCGGATACTGACCGACGGCGAATGTAAGCTGGAAAAGCAACCACAACACCGCTACGAACAGCGGCAACGCGAGAAAACGATTCATTATAACGCGGTCAATCGCTTCGGTGAGGGAAAAGTCCGGCGCTTTGATTATCTGGAGCGATTCCTGTACCGCTCCTCGAATGTAGCCATACCGCTGTTCGCTTACCACGATTTCCGCGTCTTTGCCGTAGTGTTTGTCCAGCCAGAGCGAGGCTTCTTTCGCAAAAGCCCCAATCTCTTGAGCGCGTTCATGTTCTTTGAGGCGCTTGTAGGCGTCGGAGTCTTTTTCCAGCAGTTTCACCGCAAGCCAGCGTTCCGGATATTTCTTAATGAAAGCCGCGTCCGCGCGGATCATGGTCTGCAAGATTTCAAGTTTGCTTTCGATTTCCATGCCATACGTCACCGTGTGCGCGGCGCCCCGCGCAGCGTCCCGCCCGCTGTCATTCAGCGCGTCAACACAATCAAGCAATTCGTCCATGCCCTTGCTTTTGGAGCCAACCGTTTTAACCAGGGGAATGCCAAGTGAAGCCGACAACGTTTTTTCATTGATCCTGATACCCTTGGCTTCAGCCTCATCAGTCATGTTCAGCGCCCCGATGACGGGTACGCCCAGTTCCTGAAACTGCAAGCACAGGTATAGATTCCGCTCAAGATTCGTTGAATCAAGAACATCTACGATGAGGTCAGGCTTTTCGTCAAGGATAAAATCCCGCGCCACAACCTCATCAATAGAATAGGCGGTCAATCCGTAAATGCCCGGAAGGTCTATCAAGTGGTACTGCCGCCCGTTGCGGCTTATCACGCCTTCCAACTTTTCAACCGTAACGCCCGGATAATTGCCGACCTTGTGATGCGCTCCGGTCAGCGCGTTAAAGAGTGATGTCTTTCCCGCATTCGGATTTCCGGCGATTGCGATCCGCAGTTTTTGTTCACTCACGTTGCGCCCCCCTTAAACCCGCGCTGGATTTGCGCCTGACAAACAATCGCGCCGCGTCACGTACCGCCGACCAGTCTCCCACTGGCTCAACCTCAATACCCGCGGCTTCAAACCGCCGAATCAGGATGTCATAGCCCCGTATGCGTACCTGCAACGGCCCGTGAAAAAAGCCTACGCGCACGACCGCGCCCTCAGCGCCTGCGGTGAACCCCATGTCCGCAAGCCGCTTGCCCACCTCCTTGCCAAGAGTCACCTTGGCCACAGTGAATGATGCTCCCTTTGGAACGTCCGACAAAAACATAGATACTCCTCTCCCTCCTTACGGGGGTGTTATAAAACTCTGAAGGAGTTTTAATTGTAGCGCCTAAAGAGGCTGAGGCTTGAAGCCTTGCCTTTTTAGATAGCGGGTTTCAAAGCTTAATTTGAATCCTTCTTTAATAATAATGACTGTTGTTGTTTTTGTCAATTGTGTCGCGGAGGAGAAATATTTTCCAAAAAATCCGGTATGGACGCCACAGGGGGATGCGAAAAGTACACCGGCGTTTTCGCAACCTCCGGCTTTAACATCCCGCTAATGAATGCTTATGGCGTTGCCACACCTCTTTTTCACATTGCCCATTGGTTTTTTCCGGGGCAAAACACTGGCGTTCGCATCGCCGGCATCTTGGCGCTTCCGGCATGGGTTGCCATTGTCGCGCATTATCCGCCATCTCTCTGGCGGATATGGGGAGTTATGTGCAATGCCCCCTAACACCTAACATGATTGTAAATATATTGGAATAAAAATATATACTAAATAGTTATAATAATAACATGGAAATAGTATCTAAAGAATAAAATATTATGGGAATAGAATAATCGTAGCAAAAATCTTTTGCCCCAAATTAGTCTACGCAGGCGGCGTCCATGCCGCCTGAAATCTATCCTCGTCAATTCAAAAAAATCTCCAAAGCCGCCTCACAAGGGGGCGGAGAGCGGCTTTCGCCGCCCACCGCCCCCACCGTTACCCGCATATCGCCATTATTCGGTTGGGTGAAATTATGGCGCAGTATAGATTTCCGGCATGGAACGCCGCGGTTTGGGTGTTTTTTCGCACACTTTATGAATGGCCGTCGTCCC
>JAIRTS010000251.1 GCA_031254795.1 Treponema sp. | reverse complement strand
CTGCGCGGTTACGAGACGCTCTATATCTGCGGCACAGATGAGTATGGCACCGCGACGGAAACCCGCGCGGCGGAAGAAGGCGTGGAGCCGCGCGAGCTATGCGACCGGTATCATGCCATTCACGCGGGGATCTACCGGTGGTTTGACATTGACTTTGACATGTTCGGACGCACGTCCACGCCCATTCAGACTGAAATCGTGCAGAATATTTTCAAAAAACTGGACGCCAATGGCTATGTTGTGGAGCGTTCCATTGAACAGCTTCACTGCGAGACATGCGGGCGCTTTCTGGCTGACCGCTATGTGCGCGGCGTATGCCCGCGCTGCGGGTATGAGGGCGCGCGCGGCGATCAATGCGAGGCGTGCGGAAAGCTCCTTGACCCTACGGAACTCAAGGAGCCGCGTTGCTCGACCTGCGGTACAACGCCTGTAGCGCGGAAAACGAGCCATTTGTATATAGATCTGCCGAAAATAAAAGACATGCTTGAAACGTGGATACACGGCGCGTCGGAGAAAGGGTTTTGGGCGAATAACGCCATAGCCATGACCCACGCGTGGATACGGGACGGGCTTAAAGAACGCGCCATCACCCGCGACTTGAAATGGGGGATTCCGGCGCCAAAAGCAGGGTACGAAAACAAGGTCTTCTACGTGTGGTTTGACGCGCCCATCGGCTACATTTCCATTACCGGCAATCTTGCGAAGGAGAAAGGGCTGGATTGGAGGAAGTTTGTCGATGATTGGTGGAAAAATCCCGATGATGTGGAGCTTTTTCAGTTTATCGGCAAGGACAATATCCCGTTCCATACGGTCGTCTTCCCGTCGAGCCTCCTCGGATCGGGCGACAAGTGGACCATGCTCCACCACATGAGCAGCACCGAGTACCTCAACTACGAGACCGGCAAATTCTCCAAGTCCGAGGGGCGGGGCGTTTTCGGCACCGATGTCATGGAAACCGGCGTCCCCGCGGATGTATGGCGTTTCTACATATTCTACAATAGACCCGAAACATCCGATTCCCTTTTCACGTGGAAGGATTTTCAGGAAAAGGTGAACGGCGAGCTTATCGGCAATCTGGGCAACTTTGTCAACCGCACCCTCGCGTTCGTGACTCGTTACTATGACGGCGCGATACCGGAGGGCGTGGAGAACACGGAATTCTGGAACACGGTGAGAAATTATGAAACCAGCGTCGCCGAAAAACTGGAGCGCGCCGAACTCCGCGACGCCTTTCACATCATCTTCGAACTTTCCTCCTATGCGAACAAGGTGTTTCAGGAAGGAGAGCCGTGGAAGAAACGTGTGACGGATCCGGCGGGCGCGGCGAGCCTCATCAGGGATCTCAGCTTTGTGGCGCGCGATCTTGCCGTGCTTATCGAGCCGTATATGCCCCATACGGCGGAAAAACTGGCGTCTTTTTTTGGCTTGACCATAAAAAAAGCCGAATCTTCCGGGGAAACCGCGCCAACTTCGCTTTCATGGGAGCATGTCGGCAAGCTCTCAGGCATAGATCGCGTGGTCGCGCCCGAAGTGCTGTTCTCCAAGCTGGAAAACGAGGTGGTCGCGCGTTTGAGCCAGGCGTACGCGGGAACCCAGAAAGAACGGCGGAATAGCGAGCGGGGCGGAGAACCGGCCGGAAAACCGGGCGGAAAGCCGGCGAAAGAATCGCTGGTTGAGGGCAAAAAGGGCGAGGAAGCCGTCAAACACGCCTTTGCCGAATTGGACATTCGTGTCGCTGAAATCGTCAAAATCGAACGCCACCCCAAAGCGGACAGGCTCTATATTGAAACTCTTGACATTGCGGGTGAAGAGCGGATCATCGTTTCGGGACTGGCTCCTTTTTACAAGGAAGAAGAACTCCTCAACAAGCGCGTCATCATCGTCTACAACCTGAAACCGGCGAAGTTGAGGGGCGTTGAAAGCCGGGGCATGTTGCTCGCCGCGTCTGTAAAGGACGAGGAAGGCAGGGAAATTGTCGAGGTTCTGGACGCGGGAGACGCGCCCGCCGGCGCGAGGATCACGCTTGAGGGAGCGGAGCCGCTTGTCGCGCCCGCCGAAATCACGATTGACGATTTCCTCGCGACACCTATTATTGTACAAGATCGGGCGGTTATGGCGGAGGGAAAAAAGCTCTGCGCCGCCGGAAACCCGATTGCCACAAAGGTCGTCATTAATGGCGCAGTACGTTAGCCGTCTTGTAAACATTGTGCCGGTGGAATTGTCATTCTGCAATACCGCCCAATCCTTCCTGCAATCCGGTTTTTGGGGGAGTTTCAAGGCGCGTTTCGGGTGGAACGCGCGGGGATTTCTGGTGGACTGGGGTGAATTGGGGCAGACGCCCCTCATGGTCATACGGCGGCGGCTCGTTCCGGGCTGTTCCTTTGCGTATATTCCGTGGGGACCGGAACTGCCGGAGAATTTCCCCGCCGGCGATGACGAACGGAATCAGGCGCTTGTTGATATCGCGGACAACCTCCATCATCTGCTTCCCCAAGACACCGCCTTTGTCCGCTTCGACATCCCCTGGTTTTCCACAGACGCGCCTCCCGCCATACACAAGCCTTTGCGCCGCGCGGGCGCCGATGTTCAGCCGCCCGATACGGCGCTTATCGATTTGACCGCTGATGAAAACGCCATCCTCTCCGGCATGAAGAGCAAGACGCGGTACAACATTAAACTTGCCGCGAAGAAAGGGGTTGTTGTCAAGCGGGTTGACGAGGAAGGGCTGCCCGCTTTTTATTCGCTGCTTAAAACCACGGCGAAAAGAGACGGTATGGCGATTCACGGCGTTAATTATTATGAAACCTTGTTTTCACATTGCGAGAATTACCTTGACGCTTCCGGTCATCCTGATAACCGGCGGGGAGACTTGGAATTAGGGCTGTACCTTGCGGAACACGAAGGCGATCTCCTCGCCGGTATTGTGACGCTTTTCCGTGGCAAAGACGCGGTGTACCTGTACGGCGCGTCGGCGGATTGCAAGCGCAACCTCATGGCGCCGTACCTGCTCCAGTGGGCGGCGATGTCCTACGCCAAATCCAGGGGGTGCGCCGTCTACGATCTGTTCGGCATACCGCCGAATGAAGACCCAAAGCATCCCATGTCAGGGCTTTATCGCTTTAAAACCGGTTTCGGCGGCACGGTTGTCCACCGCCCGGGAAGCTGGGATTACGCATACAAACCCTTGTTCAGAACGCTCTTTGTCGCGGCGGAAACGGCGCGGCGAAAAGCGAGGTCTTTAAGAAAATTGAGAAAAAAATGACAGGCGGCGCGCTCTAATTTTTCGAAACTCCTTCCGGTCTCCGCCGGTCTCCGCCGGTTTCCGCTGGTTTCCGCGCGATCGCGCCTGATGTTCCGGCCGTTACGAAGCGCACGCTTGATGACGTTTTTGCGGTTGCGATAAAGGAACGGGAAGCGCTCCAGCGCCCGCAAAGCAGACGCGCGTTCTCCGTCCACGCCGGGGGGCGGAATGACTTGCCCGTCCGGAGACCCGGAGCGGCCATGGAGAACGTCATACCCGCAAAGCGGGTATGCGCATAACAACAGCCCTGCCATGCGCCGTAGAAACCGAAGCGGCGCTGGCCGCTTATAATCAACTTCATATTGTAAAACGCGCTCCTAATTGCACCTTTCCACCGTTTAACCAGCCGGTAAAACTTTCTTTTCTGGAGTATGTTCCGCCTGTTTGGGACGTTGTCCTGTAATACGTATTTTCATAGTTTGTATATTCAACTATATTAAATACAAAACCAGCGAAAATGCTCCACTGCTCAGACAAAGAATACGCCGCCCTCACTCCCGCTAAAAAATCAAAACCAAAACGGTTTGAATTTTCTAAATCTCCAAATTGTACTGGAATCCGGGCGTCTTTATAATCTTCGCCGGATGATTCTCCAAACCGTATTTGTGCTAACAAAGGAAATGATATGGTCAATTTTTCTGTAGATATTGCTTTAGGAGCAATACCTGCATAAATTCCAACAGAACTCCATTTTTTAGAAAAAGCATAGTCAGAATATGGGGAACCATATTCATACCCGTCTTCGCTGATGGTGAGATTTATGCCTGCCATTATATCGACCGGACGAGTTCTAATGCCAATACCGATAGTGGGAATTACACTCTCAAAATTGGTGTCAACATTGCCGTCAATAAAAAATTGCTGGGCAAACATTACAGAACTGATCGTCAGCATACCGAGAAAAACAATCGTTTTTTTCATATTAAGCCTCCATAAAATTTTGCTAAAATCGACAAGAATTTCGGTTTCTATGTCGCATAACCACGATATATACGAACC
>JAIRTS010000186.1 GCA_031254795.1 Treponema sp. | reverse complement strand
TCTTCCGGGGTGATAATCTTGATCTCCCTCCGGTCATTCGCCAGCTTTTCCACCTTTTCAGTCGGAGTTACGGTAATAATCTTTCGGGCCACCGCTTCAATCATCATGGTTTTAAGGGTTCCGAAATATCCGTTGATGGACGTGTTCTGATAGTCCTCCTCAATGAGCTTGTCAAACCATGCTTCAATATCGTCCCTTGAGATTTTATTCATGGGCATATCCCCGAAGTAGGGGATGAGCTGATTTTTCAAATTCTTTTTATTGTTGTCAGCGTAAGCCTGGGTCAGGTTATGGCGTTTGCGGCGTTTCTTGAGATAGGCGCAGGTTTCCCATTCCCACCAGCCCTGTGCATATTCGGCGAAGGTAGGCATATAACCGCTATCGGGAATAAGATGGCCCTCTTTCAAAAGTTTGTTGCATTTGACCCTGGCGGCGGTCATATTGGTTTCCCCGGTAGACCGCCCCATTTGCCGCTTTCCGTTTGTGTCATAGGCGTAGTAGTAGACCACCCGTTTCCCCGAAGGGAACACCCGCCAATACAGGGTAAAATCGTTATGGATTTTCATAAAAACCTCGTTTTTGGAAATATGATGTCTTTTGTGGATACGCATCAATTTCCGGTGTTAAAGTTCCCCACGAACCAGCAACGCTAATTCATTACAGAATAAGGAAATAACACGAGGTATAGAAAATCCGAAATGGGACAAACCTGCAAAATTCCGGTTTTTGTAAACAGCCGGAACGTTGAGTGAAATGAGACTCCGCGCGGCGAGCGCGAACCAGCGGTTTGCGAATCTTGCAGGCCAGCGGAGGGCTAAGTCAGACTGGGTGAATCAAGTTCTTTCTGTGATGTTTTGCCGTTCAACGTCTTTATTTCGGTGATAATATCGTTGTCATTCATTTTTCCAATCAACAAATATGATGATATATCGTGCTTGCCGAAATTGTTTTTTACACTGTTTTTGCTATAATTCGCATAACAGTATACGCAGCCATTGGGACAAGAGTTATATTCGCCAATATCAACGCTTTTAACGCATCCACATTCAGGACGCTGGTTTTTGTCTTTTTTCACGATGAAAGCGCGGCCAATTATCTTTGCAATCAGCCTGTCATCAACACATCTGGCGCGCGCTATGTTGTATTTTGAAAGATCAATATCCTCCGCGCACGTGTCTATAAAAAGATTGTTTTCTTTTGCAACCCGCGAAAAATTGCCGGCAATACTATTTTTCTCTTCATTTGTCATTTTACGAATTCCAATTGATTTGATATTGCCTGAAATCTTTTTATAAAAATCAATAAAACTGAATGTCACTTTTTCAGTGTATCCTTTCAACTTGCCGGCAAATTCATAGAATTTATCGCTATGATATGAAATTGTATATGTTTCATTAAGCAGGACAGGATCATAGCGCCAAATGACCTTTCGCGGGCCGATTATATCAGACAATCTCGTAAATGTCTCAAGTATTTCATGTTTGGGCGGGAGGCTTGTTTCTATATCCCCGTCATAAGGATTAAGCGTAAACTGGAAGTAATACGGATATTCTTTTATGAATTTAAGCTTGTCAAGCATTGGTTTTGGATTTTTACTCCAAAAGACGATGCAATCAACAACATCTGGCTCAAGGTTAATTTTACTGATTTGACGGCTGTTCATTGGATTTCTCGCGTAAACATACCGCTCTTTTATCCTGGCAAGGAGCCAATCCGAGTAATATGCGGGAATATCCGTTCTTCTGCTTGCGCTGATAATCATACCATTTCCTCATATATTATATAACGCTTTTCCCGCTATTCCACAAGCCTTGCGATGTCATATTGCGAATCGCCTCTCGTAAGCGCCTGAAGACTTCGGCTTGGGTGGGGTTTTCGATCCCGGAGCGGCGTCCAACCGTTCGCAGTTTGCGCCGGCAATAGCGTCATGTCGGTTTAGCGGCGCGAGTCCGGGGGGCTTCATCTTTTCCCTCTTCCCGTTTTCTCAAAAATATGCTATGCTATTCGCGACGCGTTGAGGATGCGAGCGTCCTGAGCGCGGATATTGGGACGGCAGCGCAAGCCGGCGTCCTTCGCATAAAGGGTCTCTATGTTCAACAGTATACAGGGAACGGTCACCGGAAAAAAAAACGACGCGCTCTACCTTGCGACCGGCGGTGTGGAGTGGGATGTCATCATTCCCGCGACGGACAACGCGCAGTTGCCGGCCGTTGGCGAATCGGTCAGAGTGTGGACATGGCTGTATCACAAAGAAGATGGCATGAGGCTGTATGGGTTTTGCAATGAGACGCGCCGCGCCGCTTTTCTGGAACTGCTCAAAGTTGAGGGCATCGGGCCGAAAGGCGCGATAAAGATCATGGGCGGCATAAGCCAGGAAGACTTGGAGCGGGCGCTTGATTCGGAGGATCTGGCGCGGCTTGAGAAGGTTCCCGGCCTAGGCAAGAAAACCGCGCAGAAGATGCTCCTGACTCTGAAAGGCAAACTAACGCGGACGCCGGCGGCTTCGTCGGAAACAGCCTCCCCTTACGCCGACCTCGTTGAAGCGTTGGCCGCGATGGGTTATGACAAACGCGCCGCCGCCGAGTCGCTTTCAAAGGCTGAAGCGGCTTTGCGCGCGGACGGCGCCCTTGACGAATCGCCGCCTGCGTCTGAAAAAGAAAAGCTGCTTTTTAAGCGGGCTATTTTATATTTAAGCGGGATGTGAGCCAGCTATGATGATAAAAATTTCAAAGCTGATAACCATTATGTGTTTTCTCGCGGCTACGGCGGTCATCGTACTGCTGGTCTTTTTTCCAGACACCCTGCGCTTGGCGCAGGAGGTTGAGAAGCCAAAGGAGATCAGGCAAACCCGTGTCATTGAGCGCCATGAGGCTGGCTCTGATGAAGAAATATACGATGATACGGTCGTGGGTATTGTTTATAATGACAACATAAGCGCGAAAATCCCTTTGGAAGACTGGGAAATTTTGGCGGGCGTACTGAATGAAAACTTTGACGCGGATGTCCATGAAGAACAGATCCTCGCGTACCGCAATCTCGCGGACAGTGACAGCAGAATCTATATCGCCTATGTTGATTTTGATGAAATAGAAGGGGTCTACAAACGGATGTGGGATGCGAAAACCCTTGCCACTCGCCCCGGCACTCTTGAGTTATATACATTGGACATGGTAGGCGACCGCGTTCCCTGCGTCATTGTCCGTGGAATGAACGGCGGCGGAGAGCATACGCTGACCGCGTTCCGGTGGAATCAAGAGGCGCAGCCGGAGGATTCGCCGGCGACGGCAACATCCGCGCCTGTGGCGGCGCCTTTTGACAAGATCGCTGAAATTCAGATTGACGGCGTTATCACCATTCAGAGCGTTGAGCGTACCCAAGCGTATCAGTTGGGCTTGAGCAATGGAAAGGATTTTCCCATAGCGGCCTATGGACGGGACGCGGAATCTCTCAGTATTCTGGATCAGGTTGAAATCACCTACACCTATAACGCCGAAAAGAACGAATACGAACAAAGCGGAGTAACCCGCGTACCGGGAAGACAGGTGGAAGAGCGGCGCGTCAGAGAGATTTTAAGTGGCGGCGCACGGGGGTTTGAGGCGTTCATCACCGGATTATGGTACTTTGTACGTCCAGACGGCGCCATAGACAGCCGCCAATACATCTATTTTGATCCTTTCAATAAAGAAGTGATCTTTTACACAGACGAGACTCAACAGGTGTTCACGTGGCAGAACTCGGGCGCGACGAGGTACGGTTTGTACATTTCAACTCAAAATATTTCCGTCCAGACCCTGCGCCGTTCCGTGGACATCGCCCTTGAATCGCTTGAAAGCATACGAGTAAAGGTTTTTGAAGACGTCAGGCTTAAAATAGGCAATGACGCGGGCTGGGACGGCTCTTACCGGAAAGCCACCGCCGTCATCGCCGTCGTTTCCTCGCCGGCTCAGGCAGTCCCGGCGCATATTAACGCCGTGTACAACGGCATTATCGGCAGAATCCGTTTTTCAACAGACGGAATGTATGAGATCACATTAGGCGGCGTTGTTCAAAATGGCCGGTACAGTTTCTACACGCTTAACGATCTCGAAGTGTTGGAACTTCGCCATGAGGACAATTCCCGCGAAACCTACACGACGGCGAGCGGGACTGACGGAACTCTTTCGCTCAAGCGCGTTCGCATAGGCGCAAACGGCGTTCAAGACTTGCACGAGCCGGCGATTCTGCTGTTGCGAGAAGAGAACAGCTAGCACGGAATACGGGAAGTTTATGGAATGAAAACGCGAGAGAGTCCGGCGTTGCTGATTCGAGCGTATGCCGGACATCCCGTCTCGCGTTTCCAAACGCCACGCACAGCGCTCATTTCGCGGCGATGTACTTGAGGAAGTTGCGCAACAGATAGGTAAGCGCCACGGTTCCGAAAATCATCACCACGGACAAGGCGTTTATCACAGGCGACACGCCGAATCGTATCGCCGAGTAGATGTACAAGGGCAACGTAGAGGAGCCTGGTCCCGCGACAAAGTAGGTGATGACGAAATCCTCCAAACTTATGGTGACGGCGGTGAGAAAACCGGACACGATGCCCGGCATACAGATGGGAATCGTCACCCTTAAAAGCGTTTGCAACTCATTCGCACCGAGATCGTGCGCCGCCTCAATGATGGAGAAATCGAATTCATCAAGACGCGCCATGACCATCAAGAAGACAAAGGGCAAGTTAAACGTCGTATGCGCTATATAAATGGTGAGCAAGCCCAGCTTCAGCTTGACGCCGACGAAAAAGATGGACAAACTTACGCCGATGATGATTTCCGGCAGAATCATGGGAAGAAAGGAAACAGTCTGCACATAGTTTCGCAGTTTGAAGCGGTACCAGTTTACGCCAATCGCGCCCAAGGCGCCTACGACCATTGCCGTCGCCGCGGAAGTTCCCGCTATGAACATGCTGTTCCAGAATGCGCGCCACAGGTCGCGGGAGTGGAAAAAAAGTTGCTCGTACCAAACAAACGAAAAGCCGCTCCAATTCATGCCCTTGCTTGCGTTGAACGAGTACAGAATCAGAACGAACAGCGGCAGAAAAAGAAACACAATGGTCGCAAAGAACACCATCTGCGAAAAGGAAAAGAGCGGCTTTCTGATCGCCCTGCGCGCGTGTTTAGCCGCTTCGGTCTGGGGCTGCCCGATCTTGATTGACGTTATGACTTGATGGACAATGGTTTTGATGTTCATTTTGCCCCTCCCCTCGCGTCGGAGGCGTTCCGGGCTTCGCGCCGTTGCAACCTCATCATCACAATCACGCCGATAGTGGTGACAATCGTAAGCGCCATGGAAATCGCGGACGCAAGCGGCCAGTTGCGGCTTTTGGAGAGTTGGTCTGCGATGGTGTTGCCGAGCATGTAGGAATTCATGCCGCCCACAAGGAGAGGCACCGCGTAAGCTCCGAATATGGGGATAAAGGTGAACAGCACCGCTGTAAAAATGCCGCTCTTGATGTTTGGCAACAAAATTTTGATGATAGCCATGAATTTGGTCGCGCCCAAATCCCGCGCCGCTTCCAGAAGCGAGAAATCGAATTTGTCTATGGTGGAGAAAAGAGGCAGTATGGCGTAGGGCAGGTACATGTACACCAGTACGAGGATCACGACATTCTGGTTGTACAGAAAGTGTATATACTCGTCGATAAGCCCCACTCTCATAAGAAACTCGTTCAGAAACCCGTTGTTGCCCAGAATATTCATCCACGCGAAGACGCGGATGAGGAAATTCGTCCAGAACGGGATGATAATCAACAGGAGCAGCAGGGTTTGATTCCGGCTTTTCGCCATAAAGTAACCGCAGGGCAAGGCTATCAGAATGGTGATGATGGTGGCGATGATGGATGTGGTGATAGTGCGCCCGGTGACGACGAGCAGGGTGGGGTTCAGCAACCCCTTGTAAGCGTCAAGGGAGAACTGCCACACGACTCCGCCGTACAATCCCTTTTTGAGGAAGCTGTACACAACGATGATGACAAGCGGCGCAAGGAAGAAGACGGTGAACCATGCGCCCATTGCAAGCGAATACATCAGCCCAAAGTCGCGCTTTATCGCAGGCGCTTTTTCGCCGCCTATGGCGCCGCCACGCGGCTTCCGTTCGCCGTAGTCTTTCGGGACACCCGTTTTGCCGGCGCCGCAACAGGAACTCATTTCTTCACCTCGACGATGTACCCGTCGGCGGCGCTCCACGAAAGGTAGACCGCGTCTTTCCACTCAATATCCGGCCCTTCGTCCGAATACTTTGAGTGCTGTTTTATCGCGCGGATAAGGACTTCGCCCGCTGGCGCGGGAGCGGTTGTGGATGCGGATTCGGCGGGTCTTGCCACCTTGACGTAGAATTTAGTCTGGAAGCCAGCGTAGATAGGCTCGTCGACCACGCCTTGAAAGAGGTTGATGTCTTCGCGTTTTGAGGGCGGCTTTTCCGTAGAGATGAGGATTTTTTCAGGGCGCACGGTGAAACTCACGGTCTGTCCGGCATCCACCACGTCAATGGTGGTTACTTTCACCATGCCGAGCGTCGGTATGTCAAGCTCGACCATGTACTCAATGTCGCCGTTTTTGTCCGGCTTGTCGAGTTTCACTACGGACGCGACAACACCGTCAAAAAGGTTCGTCTCGCCGATGAATCTCGCGACAAAACCGGTTGAAGGGCTTTCGTAGATTTCATAGGGCGTGCCGACCTGAAGCACATCGCCCGAATTCATCACCGCGATGCGATCCGAAACCGACAACGCCTCGGTCTGATCATGGGTGACATAGATGAAGGTGATGCCGATCTTGTCGTGTATCTGATCAAGCTCAATGAGCATGTGCTGCCTGAGTTTCGCGTCAAGCGCCGAAAGCGGCTCGTCCAATAGCAACACCCTCGGCTCATTGATGAGCGCCCGCGCAATGGCGACTCTTTGCTTCTGCCCGCCTGAAAGCTGGTTCGGCTTTTTCTGGGCATGCCCTTCAAGCTGCACAAGTTTCAGGTACTCCTCGACTTTTGGCTCAATCTCCTCTTTCGGGATTTTTTTGATGCGCAGGGGAAACGCGACGTTCTCATACACCGTAAGGTGGGGAAACAGAGCGTAATTCTGAAAAACCGTGTTCGATTGCCTGCGGTTTGGAGGATCCGGCAGCACATCCTTGTCGTCAAACATGACGACACCGAAATCAGGGCTTTCAAAGCCCGCGATTATCCGCAGGAGCGTCGTTTTGCCGCATCCTGAAGGACCCAAAAGGGAGAAAAATTCCCCCTTGCGAATAGTAAGATTGATAGCATTCAAAACCCTGAAATCACCGAAGGATTTAGACACATCCTTGATGAGGACATCGCTTCCTTTCATAGCAACACAATGCGATTTTTACGCTTTGTTGTCAAGTGGTTTTTAAAGAAAATTCCGCCGGCAAGGAAAAAATGAGAAAAATTTGAAA
>JAIRTS010000163.1 GCA_031254795.1 Treponema sp. | reverse complement strand
CGCGTCGGGCAGTGTCAACGCGGTTATCTTATCCGCGCCCGCGCCGTCTGTCCCGGGGTCAAACTCGGTCCCGTCCATTGTACACGCGGAAAGATCCAACGCGGCATACTTGCCGGACGTTTGAATCACGGCGAGCAGAGCCTCCCAGCCGTCGCCCGCAAGATTGATGTTCACAGACAGTTGAACAGGATCGTCTACGGTAGCGCCGCCGTCCGCCTTCGCAAGGTTGTCCTCAACGTCATTCACGGCCAACGGCTCGATCACGGGTTCAGAACAAAATGCGTTGAGGCGATTACGCCGAATGAGGATGGGCGCGCCACTTTGCCGGATTGGTCCGCCGTCTACGCCGCCTCGCTCGCACTTGAATTGGGGTGCGGGGCGGCGGAGCGGAGGGTGAAGGAACGGGAAAGCCAATAGTCTGACGTTGCGAGGCGCCGCGAGGCGTTGAGGCGACGCCTACCGGTTTTCCACAATCCGCAAATCATTCAGCAACAACGTGTTGTTCGGAATTTGCCTGAGCGCATCCCGTAGAAAAGCTCGCGCTTCATTTTTCCTGCCGCTATTCCATAGTGAGACGAAGCTGTTATGCAGTTCGCCCGCATAGTTGTTGCGGAACACGTTGAGATTTTGTTCAAGCGTATGAATTCGCCCGTACGTTGCGAGAATCGCTTCCGTAAATTGAATCGCCGCCGCAAGCCCTTGTTCCCGTGATATAAAGATAGCCTTCTGATTGAGCAGGGCGTTCCGTATCTCAACGCTTTTTTGTTTTCCAATAAAAGAAACCAGGTCCTGGTCGTTCAGAAGCGACAGCGCGTATTCGGCGTCTTCTTGAGTTTTCAGTGAATTGACAAGCGCCACAAGCTCATTGGCGCGTATTTGCGCGTTTAACGCCGCAAACTGCTCATGGCTGACAAACTGTTTGTGAGCGAGAAGGTAATCCCGCGCTTCGGTCGCGCGGTTTTGCCTCAGCCGAGTCGCCACAGCGTTGTGTACGACTATGCCGGACAACTCATCAAGCTCTGGATCCCCCGGGTAACGGGATTGAAGCCTGGCGATGTAGCGAAGCGCGTCGTCGTATTTGCCCGTCCTTTCGAGGTCTTTGCCGAAATTGACAAGGCATATTTTCAGATTTTCCTCATGATCCGTGAAAAAAGGCGAAGTCGTTTTTTCCACGCGCATTGAAAGCAGCGCCGCCGAGTCCGCCATGAGGGGAATGGCCGCAGTATAACCGTTTCGCTTTTCCAGATACGAAATGCGGTTCGCCAGAATGAGTGAAACCAATTCCAGTTGGCTGATGGGCGAACGATTCCGGTAATTCTGTTGATCCGTATAGGCGTAGCCGGTGACTTTGCCGAATTCATCGCGGAATTCGATTTTTGTTCCCGGGTCAAAGCCGTATTTGTTCGTTGTCTCCACATCAATAAGCGCCACATTGCTCGCTCCGCCCGGGGCGCCGGCATTTACGGTTGCGAAGGCGTGATCGCGCGTAATGACCCCCCTGACATCAAGATCGACGGCGGCCGCGAGGATCGTGTAGAACACCGCCGACGACACGCAGTTAAAGGCGCCGGTGTCAAGCAGGGCGCTCACCAAGGTTTGGGTTTCCTCATATCGTTTAAGGTAGTTGTCGTGCATAAAGGCAAGGACATATTCGCCGCGCTGTCTTGCGTCGGCGGGCAAATCCGGCGCGTTTTGCAATGTTTTCACCGCGTCCGCAATGCGGGGCAAATAGACGCTCTGATTCCGCGCGCCGGAAGCCCATAACGCCATGCCGCTTAAAGCCTGCCATGAATACGGCGGGCGCATTTTCGCATAGTACAGAGCCGTGGGATCGGGATCGAAATTCGGAAACGCCGCCTGCGCCGCAGTTTGCGCCGCCAGTTGGACAGCCTCTCTCTGGAAGGCGCACAACAAAACGCCAAATACAAATAATGTAACTTTACGCATGCCGGTACTATACCATTTTCTCAAGCTTTATGCTATATTTTTTATATGAAAGCTGTTGTTCAAATAGTTAAAAACGCTTCTGTTTCCGTTGGAGGAACGGTCGTGGGACGCTGTGAAAAGGGGCTTCTCGTGTATCTGGGAGTCGCCAAAGGCGACTCCTGTGAAGCGGCCTCTTTTCTGGCGGAAAAAATCAGCGGCCTGCGGATTTTCGGGGACGCCGAAGGCAAGATGAACCTTTCCGTCAAAGACGTAGGCGGCGGCGTGCTCGTTGTGTCCCAATTCACCCTGCTTGCGGACGCCCGCAAAGGCAAACGCCCGTCTTATAGCGGCGCCGCGGATCCCCACGTCGCCGCGGAACTCTACGAACGCTTCATGGAAGAAATCAGAAGGCGGGGGATTGCGTGCGAATCGGGCGTCTTTCAGGCGCACATGGAAGTCGCCTATATCAATGACGGCCCTGTCACCATCATACTGGAGAAGGCGCTTCCCTAACCGCCGGGTTTTTGGTATAGTAATACGAAATCAATACTTGATATAAGGAGCGTTATTATGGGAACACTGGATGATTTGAAAAACCGCCGGAGCATCCGCTCGTATAAGGATGAGCAGATAAAAGATGCCGAATTGGACGCCATTCTTGAGGCGGGTACGTATGCCCCATCCGGCATGGGACAGCAATCAGCCGTCATGGTTGTGGCGCAGGACAAAGCGATCATCGCCAAAATCGAGAAGCTCAACGCGGCGGCGCTCAACAAGCCTGACGCCCGCCCGTTTTACGGGGCGCCCACGGTGGTGAGCGTACTGGTAGATAAAACCAAGGCCACGCCTGTGGAAAACGGCGCCCTTGTCATCGGCAACCTGCTCAACGCGGCGCATTCTCTCGGTGTCGGATCAGTCTATATTTACCGCGCAAAAGAGGTGTTTGAAAGTCCTGATGGCAAAGAGTTGCTCAAAGCGTGGGGACTGAATGACAATTACGTCGGTGTGGGCCATGTACTCCTCGGATACGCGGCCGGCGATCCGCCCAAAGCGGCGCCCAGAAAAGAAGGGTATATTATTAAAATAAAATGAGCCTCCCCGCCTCAAGCGGCAGAGTAGCAGCCCCCGCTGCGAATAAGGGGAAGCCCTGTGGACATGGCGGGCGCGCCGTTTTTTATCAGTAGAGGCTGTTCTAAAATCGCGCCCGTTTAGCGCGGTATGATTAAATTGGCGAACCGCGTCCCCGTCTTGATGATGGCGGAAGTGTCGGG
>JAIRTS010000140.1 GCA_031254795.1 Treponema sp. | reverse complement strand
TTTAAGGCTTCCCGGATTAGTTTCTTTATTTGTACGGCTTTTGGTTCCGACGAATCTAAACTAATTGCTTCAATGATATCTGCATCATTTTTTATGTGGAGCCTTAATCCAACTTGCATGGTATTCGCTTTATCCCAGCGTGTTTTATATTCCGGCGTTTTCGCTATTGCAATCACTCCTTTTTTCTGTTATATTGTAGTCAAGAGTCCAGCCATTCGTCCGGCGACTCTGCCTAAATCAAATTATTGATTCAAGGATTTGCCGCCTATTATGGCGGCTTATCCTCTTTTTTATGCTGTTTCCAGCGGTCAAAAAGCTTGATAAGTAATTCCGCCATTGCCGAAAGTGCTATTATTATATCTATCAGTATCTTCAATTCGTCCCCCGTTCCGGCAGAGACGCCCGGCGGACTCCTTGACTACGTATCCATTATAACGTCATGTGCTAGCACATGTCAAACACTTTTTTTATTGCCACAAAACCCTTATATAATGCGGCTTTTTGACTCCTATACTGATGCTATATAGTAACGCAATGCATGTAGTATTAAATTAAGGAAGATAATACCATTTGATTTTTTCCCGCTTTTCCGGATGAAACTCAATAACTTCAGATCACTTGGTTTCTTTGCCATGCCCCAAAAACGTTGATATGATTGACTGTCCCACGACGAGCAAAAACTGTCACGGACGACAGGTTTACGACAAATTAATATCTAAGAATATTTCTCGTATCTCCTGATCCGTGTCGCCGTCAACGACACGTTTTTTGTTTGCCTCTTTGTCTCGTTTCCCTTATACTTTTCTTTGGCAATATGGTAAATCAATCCAAAAACAAAGAAAGAGAAAGAACCAACGCTCGCCCAGCACCGTTCTTTCTCTTATCCAATGTTTACGCCCCCAAAGGAGCGATCAACTACCTTTATGATAAGGCTTTTCAGAGAATTAGGCAAGGCATTTTTTAGAATTTTATCCGATGAGGCCATTTTCCAGAAAGCGACGGACGAGTTCCGTTGCCATGACGAGAGATGCCCTCGCTGTGGCGCAATGGGGAAGCTTTCCTCTCATGGGCGCTATTCTCGCGGCATCGTGTCCCTCGTCAGAGGGGGAATCGACGAACGCCGCATCAGCCCACTTCGGTTCAAATGCACCTCGTGCGGCGCGACCCATGCGTTGCTCCCCGACATCCTGATTCCTTACAGCCCATACAGCCTCCGTTTCAAACTGAGCGCTTTGAGCGCCTACTTTGAGAGAGACACGACCGTCGCGGCGGTTTGCGAGCGATTCGGGATCGCGGTTTCCACGCTGTACGAATGGAAGAAGCTCCTGCTTGAGCACAAGAACATCATGCTCGGCGTGCTTGCGAGCAGAAAAACAGACGCGCTTGCCTTCCTTCGCGGCTTGTTCGAATCCAGTCGTCTCTCCAGCCGCATCTGCGATTTCTTTCGTCACCACGCCGTTTCCTTTCTGCAAAACCAATCTATGGCGACGACGCGTTCCATTCCGCCGTGATTGGCCGCCCGTTATTTTTCCGCTTTTTCCATACCATCGAAATAGCGTTTTGCCCCTGCCTCTGGTAATCTGTTTTTGACCAAGCCAAAACGGCATCATTGGAAAAAGGAGGAAAAATTCTATGGTGAAAACAGACAGCAAAGACAAAGACCGCGAGTTGGCCTACTTCCGGTTCGCCCTCATCGCCCCTGTCATCCAGGGGATGTTCACTGACGCGTCCATTGCGGCCTATTGCCGCCGCGTCACGGAGGATCCGATCGCCAGACCGGACGGTACGCTGTTCCAGTACAAGCCCGCCACGCTGGAAAAGTGGATTGCCCTTTACAAGGCCGGCGGCATGAACGCCCTTGTCCCCAAGGAGCGTTCCGACAAGGGCAGCGTTCGGGCGCTTTCCGACGAGTGCATCCTCGAAATACACAAGATCAAGGAAAAATTCCCAAGGCTCGACGCGGCTCAAATCCATATACGCCTTGTGCAGGACGGGTTTCTCCCCGCGTCCGTCTCTCCGAGGACAATCCAGCGGTTCGTCAAGGCGAATGGCCTCAAGACCGTTGCGGCCTCTGGATTGTGGAAGGACCGCAAAGCATACGAGGAACCTTTCTTTGGCGCCATGTGGCAAGCGGACACGTGCTATTTCCCATACATTCCTGACGGCGGCGGGAAACGGCGGCGTACTTACCTGATCGCCATCGTGGACGATCATTCCCGCATGATTGTCGGCGCCCGACTTTTTTTTGAAGACAACGCCTACAATTTCCAAAAAGTCCTGAAAGACGCCGTCGGCATGGCCGGGATCCCTAACAAGCTATACTGCGATCACGGCCCTTCCTACGAGAATTCGCAGCTTTCCTTCATCTGCGGCAGCATGGGCACTGTCCTGCTCCATGCGCCCGTGCGGGATGGAGCTGCCAAGGGCAAGGCGGAGCGAACGTTTTCCACCCTCAAAAGCCGCTGGCTCAACGGCCTGGACACGGATCAGATTCTCTCCCTGGATGAATTCAACCAGGAGCTCGCCGAAGCCGTGCGCAAACACAACCTGTCCGTCAACTCCTCCACGGGGCAAACCCCCATGGATCGCTTCCTCGCCACCCAGGGGCGCGTTCGCGTCCCTGAGTCTGAAGACTGGCTCAATGAGTGCTTTATGAACCGTATGCGCCGGAAAGTCAGGAACGATTCCACCCTGTCCCTGCAGAACACGCAGTTCGACGCGCCTATGCAGTTCATGCGCCAGACGGTCGAAGTCCGCTTCCTCCCAGACAGGCTTTCGGAAGCTTACATTTTTGAGAACGGCGCCCATTATCCTCTCAAGCTGACCGACAAGCAGGCAAACAGCAGAGCGAAGCGCGAGGTTTGGCCGATGGTAGATTATTCGAAAGGGGTATAGGCCATGGCGATGTCCCATCTCTATTACAACTTCTCCAGAAACCCTTTCGACAAGCAGTCTCTGGCTGAAAAAGACGCCTTCCCGTCCAATGACCACAAACAGGCCATTGGCAGGCTTTCCTACCTTAAAGACATCCGGGGGATCGGCGTTTTCACCTCGCCCCCGGGCTTCGGCAAGACCTTCGCATTGCGGTGCTTCGCCAAATCCCTGGATCGCAACTTGCACGAAGTCGTCTATGTCGCCCTGTCGACCGTCAGCCTGACGGAGTTTTATCGCCAATTCTGCGCCGCCCTCGGCCTGGACGCGCCTCATGGGAAGCCTGCCATGTTCAGGGCCATCCAAGATCGGCTGTTCCATTTGTTCAAGGAGAAGAAGAAGCCGCTGCTGTTGATTTTGGACGAAGCGCATGAGCTTTCACCGGCCATCTTGAAGGATCTGAAGATGATTATGAACCACGATTTTGATTCCTTGTGCTGTTTTACCCTCGTCCTCGCCGGCGAGCCGCATTTGTGCCGAATCCTTGAGAAACCCGTCCATGAGGCCCTGCGCCAAAGAATCACCATCCACTACGGCTTTTCCGGCCTCTCCGACGCGGAGACCGAGCAGTATGTGAAGCACAAGCTGCGCGTCGCGGGCGCGGCGGAATCCATTTTGGGCGAAGGCACGCTCCCCGCCATCATTGGCTATGCCCGCGGCTGCCCCCGGCTTCTCGACAATCTCATGAACGAGGCGTGTTTGCTGGGCGCCCAGCTTGAAAAGCCATCGCTGAACACGGATGTCATTATGGCGGCCGCGAACAGTCTCGCGCTGGCTTAACCTTACCCGTCGTACATTTGTTCTTCATTTCTTGCGCGGCCGCGAAAGCGGCGGATCGGAGGATTCCATGGCTGCACGCGATTTTGTTCATCCCATTGATGTTTCCACGCGCCCAAAGCGCAGAAAGGCGGTATTATCCGTTATTGCCTTGCTTGATCGCGTATTGGCTGCCGAAGAAGCCTATTTGGAGCGCGTTCCCCTGAACCTGCAGGGCGGCGCTGCTTACGCAAGCGCCGAAGAGTGTGTTGAAG
>JAIRTS010000084.1 GCA_031254795.1 Treponema sp. | reverse complement strand
CGGGGATGAATGGCGAAAGGACGGCGGGTTCGTTTGTTTTCAGGCTGTCGAACAAATCCAATTTTACGGAGGTTATATATGGACAGGCGCGAGTTCTTAAAAAAATCGGCCGCTATTGGCGTTGGCGCGGGGTTGCTTCTTTTGCCCAAAGGGGTTCGGGAGGGGGCGCTTCTCGCGGCTCAGGAGGGCGGGTATCCCGACCTTGTCGCGGTGCGGGGGGGAACGCCGGAGGCGATGTTCGACAGGGGGATGCGGCTTCTTGGCGGCATGGGGCGGTTTGTTAAAAACGGCCAGACTGTTGTCATAAAGCCCAATATGTCCTGGGATCTGTCCCCTGAGTACGCGGCGAACACTTCGCCGGGACTGGTGGCGGCGGTGGTCAGGCATTGCCGGGACGCGGGGGCGCGAAGGGTTCTTATCGTGGATCATTCCCTTGATTACTGGGAGAGCAGCGCCAGAAACAGCGGCATTCTCGCCGCGGCGACCGCCGCCGGCGCGACGCTCGCCCCGGCGGAACGGGAGGGTTATTATCAGCGGGTCAGGTTCAACGGAAGGCGGCTGAAGGAGGCGATGATACACGAGGCGTTCCTTGAGTGCGATGTGATGATAAATGTGCCTGTGCTGAAACACCACGGGGGCGCGGGGCTTACCGGCTCAATGAAAAACCTTATGGGCTGTGTCTGGAACCGGCGGACGTACCACTCAAACGGACTCCAGACTTGCATCGCGGATTTTCTGTACGCCAAGAAGCCGAATCTTAATGTTGTCGACGCCTACCGCGTTATAACCAGAAACGGGCCTCGGGGAGGGTCGCTGTCCGATGTCGCGCAGATAGGCTCGCTTATCATATCGCCCGATATTGTGGCGGCTGACACGGCGGCGTCCATGCTGGTCGGGCGCAAGCAGGGGGAGATCGAGTGCATACGTCTCGCGGCGGCGGCGGGTTTTGGGCAGATGGATCTTTCGAAGCTCAATATTTCCCGTGTGGTTATGTAATATGAAGCGGCCTTCCTTTTTTTCCCGTTTTTCCCGCTTTTCCCGTTTTTCCCGCCGCCTTCCCGCGCTGTCGCGCATGGCTCTGGCGGCGCTGGCGCTGGGGTTTTTTATGTATGGGTATCTTTCAAGCAGTCTCGGCGCCAACGGGGTGTTGTCCCTCGCCGTGAAAGGGCAGTTTTCCCCGGCTCTTTACGGAGCCGGCGCAGCTGGCGGGCTGGCGCTGGTTGTCCTTGCGCTTTCCCTCCTTTTCGGCAGGGTCTTTTGCTCCGTGTTTTGCCCCCTGGGAACTTTGCAGGAGCTTTTCTGGCGGGCTGGCGTTTTTCTGCGGGCGCGGCTTGGGGCGAGGAAAAAAGGCGCGTCCCTGAAGCCGGGGCTGGCGGCGGGAGTTGTCCGCGCGGGCTATGTGTCCGCGCCGGGCGGACGGTATCTTGTGCCTTTGCTCACGGGCGCGGGTCTCGCGCTTTCGTTTTCCCCGCTTATGGTGGCGTTTGATCCGCTTTCGAATTTCGGGCGGGGGCTGGGGGCTTTCCGCGCGCTTTTTGATGGAAGCCCTTCGCTTTTCGGCCTTGTGTTGGCTGTTCCTTTTGTCCTGATCCTCGCCGTGGCGTTTTTTCGCGGACGGGCGTTTTGCGGCTGGTGTCCTGCGGGGCTGACTTTTGGGCTCTTGTCGCCTGCGGCTCCTTTTGGGATGAGGGTCTCCTCTGACTGCGTTTCCTGTGGAATCTGCGAGAAAAAATGCCCCGCGGGCTGCATAGATTCGCGCTCAAAGCGGATAGACAGCGGACGGTGCGCGCTTTGCTTTTCCTGCGCCGCGTCTTGCCCGCGCGGGAGCGCGAGTTATGGCCCGCGGGAAAAAGCGGCGCGGGTGGAAGAGTCGCGCCGCGTCTTTTTGAAGGGCGCGGGCAGGGCGTCGCTTTTCTGCGGCGCGGCGTATCTTTTGGGGCCTGGCGTAAAGTTGCTTTCCGCGCCCGCCGGAGCCGCGGGGGGCGGGCAGCGCCCGATTTTGCCGCCGGGGGCGCATAACGAAGCGCGGTACCGCTCGCGTTGCGTTGGCTGCCAGGCTTGCGTCGCGGCTTGTCCTGTGGGAATAATGAGCGCCCGCAGTTCCGCCCGTCCCACGCTGGATTACGAGCGGGCCGGGTGCCAGTACAACTGCGTCGAGTGCGGAAGGGTTTGCCCCACCGGGGCTATAAGCGTCCTTGGCGTGGAAGAGAAACATCGTACCCGCGTCGCCTTGTCGAGCCTCTATTTTGAGCGTTGTGTGGTCAATACGAAAAAGGAGTCCTGCGGAGCCTGCGCGGAAGTTTGCCCCACCGGCGCCATCACGATGATCGCTTACGCCGAAGCGGGCGTTTCCTGGCTCACGCGGCCTGTGTTCGACGAGCGGTACTGCATAGGTTGCGGGGCGTGTTTCGCCGCGTGTCCCGCCGAGCCTCGCGCGCTTGTCCTTAGCGCCGTGGTTGAGCAGACCCTCATCGCCGGATCGCGTCCGCCGGAGGAAGGCGGCGAGGGGTTCCAGATAGAGAACACGGAAGAGAACACGGACGCTTTTCCGTTTTAACCGGGCGTTCGGGAGTCCGGCGGCCCTGCCCGATAGGGTGATTTAGGGCAATTTATTTTTATGGAGGTTTTTTATGCATCTTGGAGCGGGAGAGATTGCGCTGTTGATAGTTCTGGCGCTGGTGTTGTTTGGAGCGAAACGGCTGCCGCAGGTGGGCAAGGCGGCGGGAGAAGCCATACGGGAATTCAAGGCCGCGTTTTATGGCAAGCCGAAGGCCGGCGGGGAAGTGGAGGACAAAGACGCGGGCGCCGGGGATTCGGATGGCGGAGCGGGGGCTTGAGACATGGCGAACGCCGGTAAGAGCGGGAACGCGGGCGGAGGAAAAAGCGCCTCGGGCGGAAAAAGCGCTTTGGACGGGAAAAGCGCTTCGGGCGAGAAAAGCGCCGGGGGCGAATGGGCGGAGCATCTTGAGGAGCTCAGGCGCAGGATAATCGCCGCGCTGGTGGTGTTCACCGCCGCCGCCTCTGTTTCTTTCGCTTTTTCCGGCGACATCGCGGCTTTTCTGACAGGCCCGGTGTCGGACCTTGGCGTAAAGCTCTACACCTTCAATCCCGCCGAAAAATTCATGGCCTATGTGCATCTTTCCGTCTGGACCGGCGCGCTCGTTTGCGCGCCCTTCTGCCTTTTGCAGGTTGGCTTGTTCGTGTGGCCCGCGCTCAGGGGAAGGGAACGGGTCTTTACGCCGGCGGCGCTTATCGCTGTTCCGGCGCTGTTTATAGCCGGCGCGGCCGCAGCGTATTATTTTCTGTCTCCCGTGGCGTTGCGCTTTTTCCTGCGTTTCGCCGCCGCCGACGAGATCCAGCCCCTCTGGGGCTTTCGGGAATACCTTGGCCTGCTGTACGCCCTCATGCTCGCCTTCGGCCTTCTCCTCCAGACGCCGCTTCTCTTGCTGTTCGTCTTTGCCACAGGGATTGTCACGCCCCGGCAGGTTGCCCGCGCGAGGCCATATATCATCTTCCTGATCTTTCTTGCCGCCGCGATATGCACTCCCCCGGACGTTATTTCCCAGGTGGCGCTCGGCGCGCCGCTGTATCTGCTGTTTGAGCTGACCCTGATTGCGGGACGTTTTTTTCAGCCTGATAAAAAAAGAATGTCGCGCCGCAACCATTCAGAGTGACCTATGTCCCATTTTAGATAAATTGGCGGCGGGCTTTGGTCCGCGATATACCGCAAACCACCCGTAGACCATCTGCTTGGAGAAGCCAAAGGTTGGGCGGGGGCGGGAGCGCCGTTGTCCGCGAGGCGCTTCTCTACTGCCTTTCCAAAAACAGATATGCCCTGGCGTCTTAACAAACCGGCTAACACTGTGGCGGACGCGGACTGACGTCCGGCGGACTAGCGTTCGGCGGCCTAATTGTTCATGAAGAATGGAAAAGGCAAGAGATATACAATAAGCGGCGAGAGCAAATCAGGAAAAGCAATTTCTTTTAAAAATAGAGGCTGGCGCTCCGCCCTAAAGGGCGATCCTTCAAGGCGGAGCGTGATGGCGGAGGGCGGCGGGTTATTCCAAACAGAGCGCCGCCAGCGCGTCGGCGGTGAAACCGAAATGCGCCGCGACTTTCTCGGCGGGGCCGGATTCGCCGAAACGGTCTATGGAAAAAATGTTTTTCGCCGTTGTCCAGCGTTCCCAGCCTGAACGGACGCCGGCTTCGGCGACAACGATTTTCATGCAGCCGCATTCGCAACGCCCGCCCGGAATGATCGCGTCCTGAATCGTTTTTGGTTGCGATTCAAAGAGTTCGCGGCTTATCATGGAAACAACCTGAACCTTATTTTCGCTCTTTTCCTCAACCTTCTTCGCCGCTTCAAGCGCCAATCCCACTTCCGAGCCGGTGGCGATGACAACCACATTGGGATTGTCCGCCTTTTTGACGATGTAGGCGCCAGTGCGAATGGTGTTCCGCCAATCCGGATCGGCTTTTTCAAAAACCGTGATATTCTGCCGCGAAAGGGCAAGGATGGTTGGCCCCGCGCTGTTTTCCAGAGCCATTTCCCACGCAACCGCAGTTTCTTCCGCGTCCGCAGGGCGCAGTACGCGGACATTGGGAATAACGCGGAAAGACGCGAGGTGTTCTATTGGTTGATGAGTGGGGCCGTCTTCACCCACATAAATGGAATCATGGGTACACACATAGACAACGGGCTGGCTCATCAAAGCGGAAAGCCGGAGCGCGGGGCGCAGATAATCGGCGAAGACCATGAAGGTGGCGCAATAGGCTCTCAAGCCTCCGTGCAATGTGACGCCGTTTGAGATTGCCGCCATAGCGAACTCGCGGATGCCAAAGTGAATGTACCGCCCTGTCCTGTTTGCGGCCGAGTAATCAGCCGCGTTGGGAACTGTGGCGGGCAAACCGACCGCGTTCGGTCCCTTGAGGTCCGCGGAGCCGCCTACGAGGAAGGGATTGGCCGCGGCGACCGCTCCAAGAGCCTTGTTGCCGGCGGCGCGGGTCGCAATCTTGTCCCCGGTGTTGAAAGCGGGAAGCGTCGCCGGAATTGCCTTGCCTGAAAAGAACACATCCCATTCGGCTTTCTTTTCGGGGTTTTCTTTCGCCCACGCCGCAAAATCGGCTTCCCACGCGGCGCGCGCCTGTTTCCATTCGTCCCGCTTTTTTTCAAAGTACGCGACAGCTTCCGGCGCGACAAAGAAGTCTCCGCTTATGCCCAACGCCGCTTTCGCCGCAGACAACTCCTCCGCGCCGAGCGGAGCGCCGTGAATGTCAGCGGTGTTCTGCTTGTGGGGCGCGCCCTTGCCGATGATGGATTTCAGGACAATGAGGCTCGGCTTCGCCGTCTCCGACTTGGCTTTTTCAACCAATGAGGCGATTTCAGCAAAGTCGTACATGGAGCCGTTCAACACCTGCCAGCCGTAGGCTTCGTAGCGTTTGGCGACATCTTCGGTAAACGCCAAATCCGTGCTTCCGTCAATGGTGATCTTGTTTGAATCGTAGAATACGATGAGTTTTCCGAGTTGGAAATGGCCGGCGAATGAGCTTGCCTCCGAGGAAACGCCTTCCATAAGGCAACCGTCGCCCGCCAACACGTAGGTGTAATGATCCACAACCGCGTGTTTTTCGGTGTTAAACCGCGCCGCCAGCATGGTCTCGGCGACCGCCATGCCGACGGCTGTCGCCAAACCTTGACCCAATGGCCCGGTTGTGGTTTCTATCCCCCCCACAAGCCCGTATTCGGGATGTCCTGCGGCGCGGGAGCCTATCTGCCTGAACGTTTTAATGTCGTCAAGGCTGATGTCTTTATAGCCCGCGAGATGCAGGATGCTGTACAAAAACATAGAGCCGTGTCCCGCGGACAGGACGAAACGGTCGCGGTCGCGCCACGAGGGGCATGAAGGATCATGCTTGAGGATGCCGCCATAGAGAACCGCGCCCAGCTCGGCGGCTCCAAGCGGAAGACCTGGATGTCCCGAATTTGCCTTTTGAATAGCGTCCATGCTTAAGGCGCGTACGCTTAACGCTATCTTTTCCAATGCTTTTGTGTCCATAACAACCTCTTTACACACATTTTTAAGCGAATCCCTCGCCCGCTCAAGGCGGCGATTTTTGGGTCGACGCGACAAGTTTATACCGCAATCTTTTTTTATTCAAGTTGTTGTCAGGGAAAGCGGGACAAGCGGAAACGCGACCGAGGTTGGTGAAATGTGAAATGAATTGTGAAGAGGTGTCAGACACCGAAATTCGGCCGAATTTCGGCTGTCGCATACCCGTTCTATCATGGGCCTTCTTGGACTTGAACCAAGGACCGACGGATTATGAGTCCGCAGCTCTGACCAACTGAGCTAAAGGCCCCCTTCTTGAGTTGGTTATTTGTAACATGAAACAAGAAAAAAGTCAAGTGGTGAGGGTGGGAAGAATTTTCTTTGCGGTCATTCGCGCCCAAGAATCCGCTCGTTGCTGTCATCCCCGCCGCTCGCCATCCTGCCGCTCCAACTGTTGCAACGCCGCTGTTTTGGCGTAGAAGCCGTTGTTTGCGATGAGTTCCGCCGGCGTTCCGTATTCCGTGACGCGCCCTTCGTCCAGCGCCAGCACCTTGTCCGCGTTGCAGAGCGTTGAGATGCGGTGGGAAATGAGGATGACCGTAGGCCGCCGTTCGGGATGCGCCGTCCGCCTTGTTTCCAGAAGCCGTGAAAGTATTTTTTGCTCGGTTTCCGCGTCCACAGCGGAAAAGGCGTCGTCTAAAATGAGCGCTTCACCGTCTTTTACGACCGCGCGGGAAATGGAAACCCGCTGTTTCTGGCCGCCTGAAAGCGTCAACCCCCGCTCCCCGACGATGGTGTCCAAGCCGTCCGCGAAATTCTCAAGATCCTTGTCGATGGCGGACAGAGACACGGCTTTTTCTATTTGTTCGGCAGCGCCGCCGCTTTCCGCGTCCTCAAGTCCATACGCTATGTTTCGCCGTATGGAATCGGAGAAGAGGTAGGAATCCTGCGGCGTAACGGCGAAAAGACCGCGCAACGCTTTTAAGTCCCAATCCCGTACGTCGACGCCCTTCACAAAGACCGCGCCTGCGGGCGGCTCTATCATGCGTACAAGCGTCTTCACGAGAGTTGTTTTTCCCGAACCCGTGCGTCCCAATATGCCAAGCCATGTCCCTTGCTCAATGGCAAGGTTGATGTTTTTGAGCGCATCCTGTTTTTTGACGCTTGCTTGTTTTTTTTCCTCGCATTCTTTACGCTCCTCAGCATCGCCATAAGCGAAGGTAAGGTTGCGAAATTCTATGAACGGCGCGCCGGCGTCCGGCTGCTTGGGATGCGCCGGCGACGTGATGAGGGGCTGGGTACGCATCACCTCATTGATGCGTCCGAGGCTCACCGCGCCGCGCTGTATCAAGTTAACCATGAAGCCCGCGCCCATGAGCGGCCATATCAACATCTGGAAGTAGCGGAACAGGGCGGTCAGTTGTCCTGGGGTCATGGCGCCCTGGATGACGCGAACGCCGCCTGCGGCCAGCAATATAATAGAAGTTAATCCTGAAAAAAAACCGATCAGCGGAAAAAAGACGCCGTAGAGTTTTACCAACGCCATGTTCGCCATGCGGTAATCGTCATTAGTGTCCGCAAACCTCCGCATGAAATGCCATTCTTTGACAAAAGATTTCACCACGCGGATGCCGGCGAAGGTTTCCTGCACCGTGCCGCTCATGGCGGAATAGGTTTCCTGAGCCTTTTGGAAACGCTTGCCGACGAGATTGCCAAACAACAGAATAAGCAGTGTGATGAAGGGCAGGGGGATAATGGCGAATGCGGCGGAATGCGCGTCATTTATGAAGATGATCGCCAATATTGAGACCGCCATGACGGTTCCATCAACCAGGGCGACAAGTCCCATGCCGATGGCGACACGCACCGCGTCAAGATCGTTGGTTGAACGGGAAAGCAGGTCGCCAATCTTGTTTTTTTGAAAAAAATCGTAGGAAAGCGTAAGAAAATGGTCGAAAAGCGTCGCGCGCATTTCGGTTTCAATACGCCGCGCCGAACCGTGTATGAAATATCGCCATAGAAACCTTCCGCCGCTGACAATCGTCATCATAATGACCATAGCGGCGGCTGGCTTTATAATTGTTCCGGCGGTAAAATCGCCCGCAACAATACTGTCTATGGCTTGTTGCAGGAACAGAGGGATGATGACCTGAGCCGCGTCAACGATGAGGAGACATATAAAACCCGCTATGTATTGGAAGCGGTAGCGGTACAAATAGGGAATGAGGGTTTTATAGTGGGACAGAACGCTGCTTGAGAGCGGGCTTCGCTTGCTTTTCATTTCATTAATACTATAAGCGCCAAAGAAAGTTTGTCAAGATAACCACGCTGGCGCGTGGCGGCTGACCTCAGCATGTCCCGTGAGCCGTCCGACTCTAAAATCGTGAAGCGCGGCGACACAACCACAGGCGAGTTATACGAAACAGGGGCTAAATTTTGTAAAAAACAGTTGACAAAAGAATTTATAAAATATACTCTAAAAAGAGGAGGTTAGTATATGGGTAGAGCCGTTTATTTTTTTTGTATGGATAAAAATATTGACCCGGTCGCTTCAAAAATATTTTCTTTTGTAGAGAATAATTACAAATTATCTAAAATCAATCTCACAGTAGATGGGTTTTCTGTCATGGAATACAATGACGGCAATTATTTTCAATTTGTGCGTTTGAATGACGTTTTGAGCCACAATTATATAAAATATCTACTTTTGTTGAATGAACATTTTATGAATTTTGATATTGCTGGTATTATAAACTGGCATGAAGGCATAAAGGCGCCGGATAAAATATTAACGGTACATTCAACCGGAGACGTGCCTTCAGGTAATTTTGGAAAATCAAACCCTGAATATTTTAAGAATTTACTTTGTTCGCTTGAACAAAATCGTATAAAATACCAACTGGATGTTTTTAGGGTTATGACCGAAGCGACACACTGGTCTGGAATACCGTACAAACAATCACCTGAACTAATAACAGAATATGATGTTCCAATTTATGATATTGAGATTGGAAGCACATTGGAAAGTTGGAACAATGAAATCGCGATAAAAATATTATCTGAATCATTATTTGATGTATTCAATGAAAGTGTTCAATTAAAGGTTTTATTGTGTGTTGGCGGGATACATTTTGAGGAATCATATTCAAGTATTTTACTGGAAAAAGAAAATGGTATTTCTGTTGGGCATATTCTGGCGAATCAATGGGTTGTGGAAAATTATTTAGAAGAAAATGGACTGGTTAAATTGAATAAATGCATGGAAAGTATTATTGGGGGAGTAAATGGCATTATATTTCATGATAATTTAAAGGGGGAATATAAACAGCAATGCAGAGCCATAGCGGAAAAGAATAATATATATGTCGGAAAACACAAGATGCTAAAAACATCAGAAGAATTAAAAAAAGTATTAAAATAAAGATATGGTGTACGCCCCTGCTTCGCATAACAGGGCTGTTGACGCTTCGGGCATAAATGCCCTCGGGTTATGGTTTGCCTGGTCATTCCGCGCCCCAATGCAGTTGGATACCGCTCCATTCTCACGGCAAACCTCCGCTACATTTTGCCTAAACTTTTTGTAAAAGTTGTAAAAAGGGATTGACCAACGACAGAAATACAATTATAAGGCTTGTTTAACAACCATTTAGACTCGCCTGTCATAATTTATAATACCACAAATCAATGTCATTCTCAGTGAATGTCGGTTGCAACAACGACCCCGATATGGATACGCCATACTTTTAAATGTTTTTATTTTGGCGTTGATATGTCCAATCACAACCCGCCTCCTGGCAAACTTCTTTATTATACGCTCTTTCCCCTTTGATCAGTTGATGGTTTTTACTTGGCTTCACCGGAATAAAACTGTTCGGATGGCATCTCTGTATCCCAATGCGCCTAGGGTCGGCGTCAAGCGGCGTCGAATTACCGACGCCTTTTCCTATTGTTTCTTTATATATCTAGAAGCCACCCTCGCCGCCCTTGGCTTGTACGTCAATGATTTTCTCGCGGGTTCGCCCAATGACGGCCTGGGTCTTTGGCGTATGGCGTTTTCCCCCGAATAATACGCTTTTTGACCTTCTTTCGGGCGGTTTGCGGGACTTTCCGTCACATCCGCCACAATGCACTGAATTGAACTTGATTTTCTCTTCAGGACTTTTTTCCCGGGCAGGGCAAACGCCCCGTCTTTATTAGCCAAGGCGTTTTCCGCCCATTGGATCGCAAGGCAGACCACGCCTTCACAGACGCTGTATTCTGCCCCAATACTATCCATCGTATGGTTTTGCCGCAAGTATTTTAAGGTGATGCACGGCTTGTCTTCGGGTTTCAGTTTTGGGGGATCGCATCCGCTTTTATGTAATGTATCATACTCCCTTTGGAGAATCGACGCCATTTTATGAAAGTGTCGGGTTTCACCCCGTGCAACCGCTTAAAAAGAGCTTCCTTAATATCCTGCGCTTTCTTTCCCCTACCCATATGGATATTATACTATATATCCCTAGGTTCTTAAACAAGTCTAGTATATCAAAAAGGGGGAAAATTATGAAACGCCTTATTTTGTCTTTTGTATTGGCTGTTTCGATGAGCGGCTATTTATCAGCTTTCGGGTTTCTTATGGAAGGTGGATTGGGTTATAATAACGATGAAAAGGTTGGACTTGGTTTTGTCGCATCATCAAAAGGGACATATTTTGGCGTTGGAGCGGGCATGATTTTCGGAGATGAATATTCCGAGTGAAAACTTTCATTTGGTGCGAATTATGCCATATCTGGAAATATTCAGGGGATTTAATGATTGATTTTATGCAGGATTTGGCTTGGGTTATGGATTCAACAATATTTATTTTGGAATGCGTCCACAACTATATGACAGAGAGTATACTCATTATAGATTATCGAATAATTCATGGACGCCGGCCCTGTTCTTGCGGGTCTATATAAAGGGAAGAATTACTTTCGACAATGGATAGCAACTATAATATATCTGAAAATTGCGTTGGCTGTAAAATATGCGGCAAAGTATGTCCTGTTAAAAATATAGAAATTATAAATAACAAACCTGTGTTTAAGCATGCCTGTGAGCAATGTATGGCTTGTATACATCTTTGTCCATTTAGAGCAATAAATTATAGAGATAAAGCACAAAATAAAAAATGATATATTAATCCCGATGTAACTATTGAAAAAATAATTAATGAAAATAATAATGTACAAGAATATTAAAATACGGACACGCGCAACATCATAAATTTAAGCCACAAACGCTTGGTTTGAGGTTGCGTTTGTATTTGTTAAAATATTTCCACCGACGGGGCAGCTGGGTGAAGCGCGAATCGGAGCGATGTTTTTCATCATATCCTCCCCGATCCGGTCAAACAGATCGTCTCGCCGAACATGGCTTTCCTCCGTCGTCGGCCGGATAAACCGCTCTTTGTATAACCCTATCGCTATGCTCTCGTTTATCCACGTCTCGCGCCGGGAGCGCCTTTTCCGCCGCGCCCCCGACTCCGCTCCGGTTGCCGCATTCTGAGCAATGTTATAGATCAACGCTTGCGCCCGAATGCCCTATTCCGCATAGACACCCGCTTTTCCCGCCGCGCTTTCAAATCTCATCTTGTTTTTCAAGGCGTGGCGTTTCTTTCCTATCATCCATCGCTTCCGGCGCGACCGTCCAAAATGTTCCGGTCGTATTTTGGCATGGGACAGTCTCGCTTCTTCGCTCGCGCTCTCCATACCCGCCCGCCTTCACCTCACAGCCCCCCGAGTGAAGTCGCGCCAAGTGCTTTATTCGCAGGCGAGTCCAATACCCCGCCCTTTAGGGCGGTTTCAATAGCGGCATCCGCTTTCGGTTCAAGGGTATTGGACCCGCATACAATCCATACCTATCAGAACCAACATACCCCGTCCCTTTAGGGCGGGGTATGTTGATTATCATTCGTTCCTCTCCTTCTATTACCTCTCTATTGAGACTTGCTTTTCCTGTCGATTTTCCCCCTTGAGTATCATCTGTTTCAACTTTCATTCTATTTATTTTGGAATTATTATCGCGGAATTATTCTTTTGTGTATTATTAATTGAAGGAACTATTGGTATTGTATATCCTGTTCCGGTCAAAGCCCCTATCCGGCTATCTTGCCGGACATCTATATTTTGTATCGTTTGCGCCTCTAGTTTATGCCCTATTGACTGAGCCGTTTCATCGCTTACTTCTCCCGATAATTGAAATTCCATCTCTCCGTATCGCGTCCATGTTTCTCCTGTCAACTACGGCCAGAGTTCCTTCATTAACAATATAACCTATTAACTCTTCTACTATATATTCCGACAATTGAGGCCAATTTGAAGTAAAATTGAGGGCCAATACTTTGGAACCGGCGGGAATTCTTCCCCGCAAGCAAGAGGTCGAGGCGCTCAATGCCGTATCCAGAGCAAGGGCATTTTGGGCAAATACCAATGCGTGGAATGTCAAAACATTAACCAATACCATTATACACTTTTTTATTTTTCATTATCCCCTTATATATTATCAACACATAAACTTGTTTTTGTCAACATTTTTCCACAAAAGTTTTAAGCGCAATTGCGCATAACATTTCGGCTGTTGGCGAGGGTTTTGGCGGGACGGATAGAGAAAATCGTAGGTTTTGCATGGCCGGCAAACTGTGGGTGGAGGTTTTGTGTGGGAATATCGCAACTTAGTTGACACGCGTCCCCAGCGAAGCTGGGGCGTGAAACGACCTAGGCGAACGGAACCCCGAGTCGCTTTAGCGGCGAAGCGGTTACAGGCCTGTCATGCGCAGTTTTTGCTGTTTTTATTTCTAATACTATATATTCCATAAATCCTATTACGCTCTTTTTCTCCTTTCGTTTTTTCTGTCAAATATTCTATTTTCAGCACATTTAACCCTTCATCAATATTTTTCATTTCTTCCTCATTTGAAAAATGCGCCGTTAGCCCTTCTTTAATTTCAAATGTATTTTCTTCAATTTCATTTCCCCTGCCAAACAATATATCGTTTTCGGAAAGGCATGAAAGCATTATTATCCCATTTTCCTTACAATGTTTTATACAATTCTTTGTGATTATTTTTCGTTCATTTTTTTGAAATAATTGCATTATATCATAACAAAAAATGGCGTCATATTGCCTGTTTAAATTTGTATCTAATACGGATCCGTTTATAAAATTAATATCCGGAGCAAATTTTTTCCCAATATTTATCGCTTCGCCAGAAATTTCCATTCCGTCCACATTATAGCCATTTTCAACAAAATATTTTCCATTCCGTCCATAGCCAACGCCTATTATTAAAATATCCTTTACATTGTTTTCCTTGAATATTTTTTCGCATAATATTGCGATGTCTCCCGGCTCACGGCCAAAAATATATTGTTCTTCCATAAATCTCTTATCCCAAAATTCTTTCATAAGATTATTCCTCCGTAATTTCATATTCTTTTCAATATATTTTGAGAAAAATGGCGCAGAGCTCCTCACATCCGCATATTTTTGCGGACACTGCGTCAGAATATCAGGCGGGTTTCTTTTATAGCGTCGCTCAAATATCGCCGTCTTGCGATTGAAGGGACGCCGCAAGCGCGGCGCCTACGACGCTCTAGATTTGAGCGCTGTCCGTATCGAAAACCGTACCGCCCAAATTTTGAACCTGAACGTCGGCGCGGTACGTTTGCAGCGCCCGCTTCTCTCGATCGAGTTCGGGGAAAGAGTACAGCGTTTCACCCGTTTCGCCAATACTCACGTCCGGCTGGCTGTACGCCCCTATCTCTTTGATGAGCTTGTCCTGAGTTTTTTCGAGGTTTGCAGGCTGGGCTTCCGGCGTATTCGCCGCTATATCCGTACTTCGCACATTATACGGAGACGACCACACTCGGCTAAACGCCACTTTCCGTAAATTTTCAAGCGCAATCGCCTCGTTGCCTTTCTTCACCGCGCGGGCGCGTATCGCCGGAATAAGCCAGAACAGCGCCGAGAAAACCAGCGGAACCACGCCCAATCCAATGGTGATGACCGGCAGTGGATTTGACGAAATGCCGGTAAACAAGGCGTAGGTGACGCCGTAGAGATAGGAGGCGACTTCCCCTGTGGCGCGTGAAACAAAGTGGGACACTCTTTCTCCATTTCTCGCGATAGACGTTACAATGCCGACCACGCCTGTGTTAAGCGCATTGTACAAATAGTACCCGCCGAACAGCACGTTCACTCCGTTTATGACGCAGAACCATGTGTTCATGCCGGGTTTATTGGCGGAAAATCGTTCGAGCAGTTTAACCGGGCTTGACCCGCCGAAGGAGCGATCCGTAACGTCGAAACGCGCGAGCAGTTCATCAAAGCGGTAGACAATCACGCCGTCATCGGTGACTTCCGGACTGCCGCCGAATTCCGCGCAATACGCGGAAATGGCTTCTTCGGCCTCGAACTGTTTTTTGCCCGTAAGCATGATGAATTCGGGCAGGGAAATGACGCCCTTGTTCGCCTGAAGATAGGCTATAACGGCCCGCTTTTCCCTGGTTTCCCAGTCCGCGTTCGGATCCCCATCGCCGAACACAAAGGAGAAAATCGCCTTGTGCAAGGGACGCGACTTGGGACGCCGCTGATTGCTTCCATAATAATAAGGATTGAGCGACTTGGTGAGTTCGGAATAAAACCAGATGCGCATGATAAAGTTGAATATGCCGCTTGCAAGGTAAAGCCCGCCCCCCCTGCCGGAACGGCTGTCCGAACTGTTGGAAGAACCGCCGCTTATGGAAATCACCAACGCAGCAAGAGCGAGGAGCATGAAAAGGGCGAAATACCCTATCAGCATGACCATGATCCACACTTTGAAAAGCCATGACGAGAAAATCATTAAGCCCTTGCCGATTTTCTCCAAAAGATTCCGCATGAATACGCCCGCTCCCCGGTATTTGCTCTTGAATCCCCGTGGAAAGGAATAGAGGATTTCTCCTGATTCGGTCACCTGAAGCCGCGCCGAATATTCATCGGCGACTTTCGGAATAAGGTCTTTAACCACAGCGAGGGGAAGGCTCGTCCTCCCCACAATATCCGCCACGGTTACACCGCGTTTTTGCTTTTTGCACGCCTCCGTTATCTTCCGGTATGCGACTCTATCGTTAATTTTTTGTATGTTTCGCTTCATATATATCTCCCATATCAACAACGCGCGCCCTCCAAGTGACGCCGCGCTCAACAACTTTTCGTATTGTCAATATTGCCTTCCAAAATTCTAGCGAGCGTAATATTTATAAAATAATCATCGACCAGTTTGTTTACCTTGCTCCACACCTTATGGCTTAGGCACGTGGATATTCTCGCGCAGTTTCCGGCGCGTTTATCGCACGGAACGGTTTCCATCTCTTCTCCCGACGCTTTCAGTATGGACTTGAGCGTTATCTCCTCAAGCGATTTCTCAAAGAAAAATCCTCCGCCCGGCCCGCGCACAGACGCCACAATGCCGGCTCTGCGGAGTTTGAAAAATATCTGCTCCAAAAATATCGGGGAGATGCGCTCCTGTTCCGACAACGCGTTGATGGAGACAGGAGCGCCGTCTTTCCCCAACTGCGCCAACGCTAACGTCGCTCGCAAGGCGTATCTGCCGCGAGTGGTAATTTTCACAAAAACCTTCCTTGCTTAGAGATGCGCTCATTATACAATATACAAAAAAAAATGTCATGGGCGTTTCAATGCTATTGCATAAAAATCCTAAAAAAAATATACTGGGTGCTCAAGGAGTACAACTACATGAAAAGATTTGCAATTACAGCTTTTTTGGCGCTGGCAATCGGCGCGGGAAGCCTGTTCGCCGATCATCCCGGCGGTTGGGGAGTCGGCTTACAGGGCGGATGGTCTGGCGGCGGCGGCGGCGGCATTAGCGTTAAAGCGCCTCAACTGCCGATTTACTGGACGGTAAACGTCAGCTCCGGTTGGCTTGGCGTATCGGGAGATTACTATTTTATTGACAGTCCGCTAGTCGGATCCCTCGGCTGGTATCTCGGAGCAGGTGGTTTTGTCAATATTATTTACAACACGGAATACTCTTTGTATCGGCGCAGTTATTGGCTCGGTGTCGGCGCAGAAATTCCTATAGGACTTTCGTGGCTGCCGCTTGATTTCCTTGAGGTATACATTCAGGCCGTTCCCTTTGTGGGACTTGGAATCGGCGGGGGAGGACTTGGCGTCTGGCCTGGCGTTGGGGCAAGTTTAGGCGTCAGGGTCTGGTTCTAATGTAAGAATGAGCAACAAGATTATCCTTAAAGCCGAAGATATTGACGGTTATCTTACGGAAAACGACAAAACACAGCTTGCCAGAGTGTCCGCGTTGTACCAAGAGGCGCTCTCCTGTTATGTCGCCGCTGTTTTAGGACGGAAGCAAGAAGAAAAGCTCATTTCGTTGTACAACGAAATGGGCGGCATTATGCAGGAAATCTGCCGGAATGAAAAGAATATACAGGTATATTCTTTTGTTACGCCGCATGAAAGCCACGCCCAAGCGTCCCGGCTTATTTCAAAGCTGAGGGATGTTAAGACGGGACATGAGGAATTCATCTATTATACTCAACGCGCTTATGAACTGCTTTTCAACATGGCGTACGGAATGACCACCGGCGGAGTTGACAAGAACTACTTTTTCATTAAAACGCCGGTGACGACGCCGGTGCAAAACTACGCGGTTCATAAAATCGCCAATATTGATGACAGGATTATGAATACGGTCATGTGCGTCATGCTTCGCGGGGCGCTTCTTCCGTCAATGATCATGTCAAAGGAAATTCAGGAATATTCTTCGGAAGGCTACGTCACGCCGTTCGCCCTGTTCAAAATAAGCCGTGACGATACAAAAAAAGAAAGCAATATGGAGTACATCCTTGACCTTGACCGCTCATATTTTGATCTTGAAGCGTTAAACGGCAAGGATCTTGTATTCGCGGATCCTATGAACGCGACGGGCGGAAGCCTTGTTACGGTGGTCAAACACCTGCTTTCCCAGGGCGTCAAGCCCAAGTCGGTGCAATTTTTCAACGCGATAGCGGTGCTGAAAGGCGCGCTCCGTGTGGTGCGGGCGTTGGACAACTGTCAGGTGTTCACCTTGTGGATGGATCCCATGCTGAACGATTCCGCGTATATTATGCCGGGACTTGGAGACGCGGGCGACCGCATCAACGGCAAGGATGCCTCGGGAACGGGACAGCGCAACATCATGCAGCTTATAGCGGACTACGGCTCAAACATAGCCCAATTGTACCGCAGCCAGTTGCGAGAGATAGAGGCGACGGTGCTCAACCGGTAGCGTGGGAAGGACGCGAAAAGCGGAATTTGCAATATGATATGAACGGCATGTACATAGTTCTTAAACTCCGCTTTCTCCCGCGTCTCCTTCCGGTGTTGTCCCTGATCTCATTCTCATTTTTTTCCTGTGTCAGCGACGCTATCTCCGCAGAGGAATATTTCGCCATCGGTATGGCGTATTTCGACATGGGAAAATACGCCGAAGCCGAGACGTGGCTGACAAAAGCCCGTTCCGCAAAAAAGACCGTGACCGCTTCGGATTACAATTTGGGGCGGATAGCGTTTGAGACAAAGCGGTACGAAGAGGCGGCGCGGTATTTTGAGCGGGTGCTGGCAAAAGACGCCGACAATGTTCAGGCGCTCAAAGCCGCGGCGTACGCCCGAATCAAGACCGGTGATCTGGCTAAAGCGGAAGCCTATTACAGCCGCGCGCTCGCGTTGGTGCCTGAAAGCGCCGACAATGGCTATAATTACGCGCTGGTGTTGTACGCGCTAAAAAAATACGACAACGCGGAGGAAGTTTTGGCGCGACGCCCTACGGTGTTGCAGGAAAACAAAGACATCCTGTTGCTCTACGCGCGGGCGCAAAAGGCGCAGGGCAAGCCGGAAGCGGTCGATTCTTACGCGCTCTGGCTTGCGGTTAACGATGATCCGCAGGCGCGTTACGAATACGGCGTTTGTTTGGAGTACACGCGGCTTTACGCTCTCGCGCTTGAAACGTACCGCGCCGCGTATAATGCGATGCCGGCGGACAATAAAAATCCCACAAAACCGGAGGCGCGATTCGCCATCGCCCGTGTGTTGCTCATTGCGGACAGTGAAAACGACGAGGGAATCGCCGAGCTTGAAGGCGCGATTATGGACGGTTTCGCTGATTTTGACGCGGTGAGGCTTCTGCTGACGGAAGACGGCGTTTCCGAAGCGCGTAAGGCTGACATCCAGCGCGTTATTGACAACCCGCCCAGTCCGCCAAGCGAGGAACCCGCAGCCACGGAAGACAGCGCGACTGTGGAATCTGGCGCGACTGTGGAAGGCGACGCGGCCGTGGAAGCCTTGGAGCGACCTCTGGAACCGGCGCCGGCGGCAGGTGAAGCGGCTGTCAATGAAACGGACGCTTCCGAAAAAACCCCTTGATTTCAAAAATGTCTTCCAGCGTTTCTTCCCTCATCATATACTCCGGCGAGCCAAGGACAAGCGTCCCGCGCGCCGCAACGCCGACTCTGTCCGCATAAAGGCTGACAAGGGACAGATCATGGAGCGTTACAAGCGCGGTTACGCCCCGCGACGTGAGTTTTTTTATAAGATCCAACGCCAAAAGCGCGTATTTTGGATCGAGATTATTGACCGGCTCGTCAAGAAGGATGACGTTCGCTCCCTGCGCAATGGTTCTGGCGATAAGCGCGCGCTGAAATTCGCCGCCTGAAAGTTCTGCGATTGATTTTTCCGCAAAATGCGACAAATCCGCTTCGGCAAGGGCTTTTTCAACGGCTTCCCTGTCGGCTTTTGTCTCTTTCCCCCACAAGCCTCGCCGATGAAAGCGTCCCTGGGCGACCATTTCTCGAACCGTGAAAGACCAATCCACGAACCCTCCCTGAAGTCCGTTTCCCTGAAACAAAAAGCTCAACAGCTCCGCGCGTTTTTGCGACTTCAATGCGCCGGGATTTTTTCCATCAATTAAGACACGCCCTGAAAGCGGCGCTTGCAACCCCGCTATGGTTCTCAACAGCGTCGTTTTCCCGGCGCCGTTTGGTCCTATGAGTGACAGCAATTCGCCTTCTCGTATGGTGCCATTGATGTGGTTGAGTACGGCTTTGTTTTTGTATCCAACGCTCAGATCCTGCAATTCGAGCAAAGCCTTCACCTCCTGCTCTCCGCGCCGCTGTTTTTGACAAGCAGAAAGAGAAAGAACGGCGAGCCGCCGAGCGCGGTGATGACCCCGACGGGAATTTCAAGCGGCGGCAAAACAGAGCGGCTAGCAATGTCGGCAAGCAGAACTATCAGCGCCCCAAAGAGCGCGGACGCCGGCAAGAGGCGTTTGTGAATCGAACCGGTAAAAAGACGCGCCACATGCGGAGCGACAAGCCCCACAAAGCCGATGACCCCGCATACAGAGACCGTCGCCGCGACAGCGAGAGACGCGCCCAGAATCACCGTAACACGCGCTTTTTTCACGTCAAGCCCGAGGCTCTCGGCTGTTTCATCGCCCTGCAACAGCAAATCCATGGCGCGTGACGACAGGAAGATGACGAGCGTTCCGACGAACATCACAGGCAATGCGGACAAAACGGCGTTCCATGAGATCGCAAGACTTCCCAACATCCAATAATACACCCGTTGAAATCCGCCGTCTTTCAGAATGAACAAAAAGGAAAGCGCGCTTGAACACAGGGCGCTGACAGCGGAGCCTGCCAAAAGGAGGTTTGTCGCGGAAGCCATGCCGCCAGCGCGGGAAATCAGCAAAGCCGCGAAAACAGCGGCGAGGCTTCCGGCAAAGGACGCCGCCGGCGTGGATAGCGACGCGGTTGCGGACAACACACCGCCCATAGAAAAAATCATCGCAACGCCCACGCCCAACGCCGCGCCGGAAGACGCGCCTACGATGAAAGGGTCCGCGAGCGCGTTGCGGAACACGGCCTGAAAGCCCGCGCCCGCAACCCCGAGACAGGCTCCGACAGCCACGGCGCATACAACGCGGGGCAGCCGCAATTTAAACAGCACCGTCAACGCAAGCTCACGGGTTTCCGTGTCCTGAAAAAGTCCGCCAAGCCATAGGGAGCCGAACAGCAATCCGGCCAAACACGCCGCTGTGAGGCACAAAATAAGCGTGGACACAAAATTTTTACTTTTTTTTACTCGCTTCATTCTTTTGGTTGCGTTTCGGGATTACGGATGGTTATGGATGCAATAACCGCGCAATGGCGGACACCGCGTCCACCAAACGCGGACCGTAACGGTAGATCGTATTCGCGTCAATAACCGCGATCCGGTTGTTTTTTACCGCGGAGATCGCGCTCCATAACGGGCGCGCCGTCACGTCGACGTCATGATCGCTCCCCATGAGTATCCACTCTGGATCGCGGACCAACACTTGTTCAAAGCTCACCGTCATCCACCGCCCACGCTCGTTGGCGAAAATATTCCTGCCGCCCGCCCTTGTTATCGCTTCATTGACAAGCGTGTCGCCGCCGCTCGTCATAAGCGGCGAATCGTAAAGCTCCCAAAACACCGCCGGCGCCTTTTTGCCCCGTGTTCGTGTTTCAATTCGCGCCAAATTCACCTTCATATCCCGCGCCACACGAGCCGCGCTTTGCTCACGCCCGGTGAGCCGCCCTACGATCTCTATCACCGCGAACACCTCTTCAAAATTACGCGGCTCAAGGGCAAAAACCATGACGCCGATTCCTTCCAGAAGCGGAACAAGCCGTTGGTGCATGTCCGCGGACACAAGCGCCAAATCGGACTTGAGCGCCGCGATGGATTCTACGCTTACGGTCGCGCCGGAAAACCCGCCGACAACAGGAACAGACAACGCGGCTGCGGGATAATCGCAAAATTCGGTTCTGCCCACAACTTGTCCGCCGGCTCCCACGGCAAACAGAATCTCCGTCGCCGCCGGGGAGAGGCTTACGATCCGTCGCGCCGCGTTTCTAAGGACAAACTTCTTGCCCAACGCGTCGGTCAATTCCGTCTGCGCGTGAAGCGGCGCGTGGAATAGAATAAGAAAACATGCCGCGAGCAATGAGATTCTGGTTTTCATAACCGGCTCCTTTGGAATATCGCCAAACTTTCAATATGCGGCGTTTGCGGGTAAAAGTCGTAAAAAACGAGCGAAGAAAGCGCATAACCGCTTTTCACCAGCGCCTTGCTGTCCCGCGCAAGGGTCGCCGGATTGCAAGACACATACGCAAAAACCGGCGTGTTTTGCGAGGCGCCTTGCGCGCAAAGCCACGCCCGCATCCCCTGCGACAGTCCTTCTCTCGGTGGATCCGCGATAATAAATCCGTAACGGTTTTTATTGCCCCGCGCCCAGGCGTCAGCGGAAACCGCGTGACAATTTCCACGCGCGCCTCGACCGGCGTTGATGGCGCCGGCGGCGTTGATGTTGTCGCGGGCAAGGCTCAGAGCGGCTTTGTTTTCCTCAACCAAGTCTATGCTTTCAAAACAGCCCAAATCGCGCAAAAAAGCGGCGAACGTTCCCACTCCACAGTAAACGTCTGCGGCAAGCGGCGCCTGCGGCGGCGCGGAATCGCCGGAAACGGCTTCTTCCGCAATGGAAACCATGTCTTTAATGAGCGTTTCAAGCGCGGAAGCGTTGCTTTGAAAAAAAACACCCGCGTCCAGCGCAAGCCGTTTGTCCAGAAGAACAACCGATCCACGCTCATTTTTTCCTTCCATTAAAAATGTGTCTTTATAGGAATAAACCGTCCAACGGTCCTTTTCAACCGGCGGCGTGATTTTTTTTCCCGCAAGCGCGTTGTTTATGCCTTCGTCCGCGACAGGACACGCGTCGACTTGCAAAATCTCGTCGCTCTGTTTCACCTTGAAGCCTGGAAGCGAGGACTTAAAGCGGTGGAACTGTACGCGGTTGCGGTACCCAAAGCCTTTGGATCGCCTGATCCGTACGGCGGGCGGCTCCTTAAAGCCCCCGATGCGGACAAAGCTTTCTCGCAATATGGCGGCTTTTTCTTCAACCTGCTTTTCGTAGGCGAGGTGTTGCAAAGAACACCCTCCGCATCGTCCGGCAAGGGGGCAGACGCAGGACGTTCTGAACGGCGACCGCTCCTCTATGCGCAACGCCTCAGCCGTTCCCCACCCTTTATGCAGTTCTTGCACCCTGACGGTCACCCTGTCAAGCGGCGCGGTCTTATGGACAAAAAATTTCTGCCCGTTGTGCGTAAGAATTCCCGCCCCATTTGACGCGATGCGTTCAACCTGCGAAGTGAAAACCTCATTGGTTTCGTTTCTTCGCTTGTTTTTCATTTTTTTATTCTAAGTTTCGGGAGGCGCTTTGTCAATGGGATGCCGGTGCGGGACTTTGTCGTCAGGCTCGAAACCTTCATCATGGAAAACGGCTTCATCGAAGACAACGCCGCTCTCGGCTACATTAACAGCTGCAACTACGGCGGCGGGGTGTATCTTGCGGGCGGGCGTTTCCCCATGAGCGGGGAAACGGCGATAGACGCCGGCAACCCGGTGTATCTTGGAAGGAACGCCTATATCAGCCTTTCAGGGTCTCTGGCCGCGAACCCCGCGGCGAATATCGACTGTTCGCCCAACGCCGAATAGTGTCTATGAGGCGATAGAGACATAGACGATATAACCATAAACAATAATTACAAAAAATTCTGGTTCGACGGCGCCAGCAATGAAAACGGCGAAAGGAAAGCACCCGATGATTTACCGGTCATGGGACGAGCGTTGGAGCGACCTGCACGAATATTTTAAATATTCACCGGAAATACGCCGCGCGATTTATACGACTAACGCAATTGAATCCCGGAATTGCCAGTTGCGTAAAGTCGCCAAAAACCGCTCGACTTTTTCGACCGATGCCGCTATATTCAAGATACTGTATTTGGCGACACGGAACGCGTCGGAAAAATGGACGACGCCGATTAAGCGTTTGGGTATGGCGTTTAACCAGTTCGCTATTGAGTTTGGAAAAGAACGGGTCCCGTTCTGATGATATTCTGCCAATTACACAAAAAATCTGACAAACCCGAGCAGATCTCCGAGGTATTTTAAGATTGTCGTTTGAGGGTATTTTCAAAATAGCTCCAATCGCTTGTTTTCTTATATTTGTTCATATTCTCCGGGATTCCTCTCTTGATTCTTCGCATAACGCGTAATCGCTTTTTCATCCCCGTGTCCTTCCGCCGTTCCCGCGTAACACCTTTTTGTCCGGAATTCTCCTCTCCATAACAGTTTTTTCACTTCCGAGCGCGCCTCAAATATTTTCCTCGCCGTTACGCTTTTTATTATTTGTGTCATCCGCGAGGGGCTATATGTCGGCGCTGATCGCGCCGGAAAGGGCGCGCGCTCCTTCCCGCTTCCTGTCTCCAGAAATTTCATCTCGCGCCTCGCTTCCATCCCTTCGCGCGCTTCCTTCAATTTTTCGCCTGTTTCTTTAGTTGTCACCG
>JAIRTS010000038.1 GCA_031254795.1 Treponema sp. | reverse complement strand
GGACGCGGCGTTGCAGACCGCGCTAGACGCGGAGGAGACCACCCGGACGCAGGCGGACGCGGCGTTGCAGACCGCGCTAGACGCGGAGGAAACCGACCGGACGCAGGCGGACGCGGCGTTGCAGACCGCGCTAGACGCGGAGGAGACCACCCGGACGCAGGCGGACGCGGCGTTGCAGACCGCGCTAGACGCGGAGGAGACCACCCGGACGCAGGCGGACGCGGCTGTCAACGCCAAGATTCCCGCCCAAGCCTCCGCCACAACTCAACTCGCGGACAAGGCTTTCGTCAATTCCTCCATCCAAAGCAATGTGGCTAATCGCGTCTACAGTGATGACAACAAGAACAGTTTCGCCACCCGCGCCGCCTTGCTCGCCGCGACGGACTTCTACAACGTCAACGGCGAGCTTTACACGCCCACGAACAACGACTACACGCTGGTGATTTCGGACGAAGGCGCTCCCGACCGTTTCAAGAATGGCCAGACCCGCTGGCGCTGGACCGGCTCGCCCTTGCAGCTTGCGTTTGACTACGGCGTGAACGAGCGCCCTTTCACCGCCGCCCAACAAGCCGCGATTGATTCTGGCGTTACTGAAACAAAGGTTGCCGATATACTGGGCAAGAGCGAGGTCGCGGCAGGCTACACGCCCGAAGGCGCGTTGAACATCGACGGCGTCACCGGCGAGACGCTGATGAACGACACGGAGGAAATCGCCCTCTACACCCACCACTTGAAAATCCGCGTTATGAACAGCACGACCTTTGTCATCTGGTTCGGGCTGGAATTGTTCCTGAACGATGCCACGCCGTTTACAGCCGAGACATTCTGGCAATGGCTCGCGGCGCAAGGCTATACATCGGAGGCGAATTCCAAACCGATAAACGGGCGCTACACGACAGACGGGCAATCCAGCCTGGACGCGGGCGCGGTGTGGGTGAACGCGGACGTTACGCAAATATCGGTGATGACTATCGCATCGAGCGGCATAGGGACGCAGAACATCACGTTGAGCGGCAAGACGACGACGGTGAATGACTTTGTGAAAACGGCGCCGTTTAACATCGCGGCGCACAAGCACGGCTTCAGCATTGAGAACATGTCGGGCGGCTTTGTCGGCGCGCCCGCGCCGAAAGTGCTGCAAAAGATATAAGGAGAAATTCATGGAATGGGAAATGCTACGGCCGTTCATTATTCCGACAATCGGCTGTATAGCGACGTATGTCATCTTAGTCAAAAAGCTGGAGTTTGAAATAACCTATCTGAAAGAAGAGTCGCGGAAGCACGCGGCGGCGCTAGAGGCGATTGAAAGGAACGGATCTATGGCGACCGTGCAAGTGGACAAGCGGGTGGTGAAACTGGAGGAGGAGTTCGCGGACATGAAGCGGACATTGGACGACATGAGGCAGACGTTGACGCGCAACGAGGCGGCGATGTCCGAGGTGAAAAGCGGTCTGGCGGAAATCAAGAGCTTTATGAACACACAGGTTGAGCGGCGAAACAGGAGGAAGTGAATGGAACGGCTGTTGGTAAAACTGGGGAGCGTGAAGACTTGGGTCGCGCTGTGGTGCATGGGCATCCTGACGTACCTCGCGGCGGCCGACCGCCTGGACAACGGAGTGGCGTCGATATTGGCAAGCGCGATGGTCGCGTTTATCGGCGCGAATGTGGCGCAAAAGAAGATTGAGGCGGATCGCGCGCACGAAACGCGGACGCGCGATAAAGGAGGCGATATATGAAACATATCTACGACAAAAAGACCGGCGTCTTGACGCTGGCGGACGGCGGCGCGTATCAGTGCGGTTGCAAAGTGCGGAATCTGGAGAACGGCTTGCGGCGCAAGGACGAGGTTGTACGCACGATGCCCGGAGGCTTGCCGTACAGCCCGCAGACGTTTCCGCGAGGCAAGTGGCGCATTACCGGCGTCGAGCGCCGCGCGGATCACGGTTTCGACCGGGACGTGTATGGGGACGTGAAGATACGCACGGACGCATGGCAAAGCGTGAAGGTGTGGCAGCTTGACAGCGACGGGGATTATTGCCGGGAGACGCAGAGAGAAGTCAACGACTGCGGCTATCTGCTGCACGAGTCGCCTAAGTCCAAGACCACGCTGGGATGCGTCCGCCTGCCTGACGGCAAGGGGCTGGAGATAGCCGCCAAAATGGGCGCCGGAGACATTCTGGAGGTCGTGTGACTTATTCCAGTTGCCCGCTGCCGAGAGCGGAACTGTTGAAGCTGTTGAACGGCGTTGAAGGCGCGTGTCCGAAATCGGATTGCGCCATGACACGCGCGTTCAACCGCAATGTCAATCAGGCGGAATCAGAGAAGAAAAGGGCGTGAAACGCGGGGCGCCTCTTTCACGCCCTGACGGAATTTTAATTCATTGAGGAGAAATAATGTGCGAAAAATCATCATCCCGATTGCCCTCGCGCTCGCTCTGGCGTCGTGCGCTTCTTCCGGCCATTCTGCTGGCGCTTATTCCGACGGCGCTCTCATCGCAGAACAGCGGGCGGAAATCGAACGGCTCAAACGCGACGTCGCAGACATGGGAGCGACTCAGCGGGAAGTTTCAGAGCGAATTGACAGCGTTGCGGCGGGACTTGCAAGCGGCCTTGAGCGATGCGGGACAATCGAAGACGTCTTTGTTGAAATTGACCGCTTTGTACGAGAGCTCATTGACGAGAATGACAAACTTAGAAGCCTTCAACAGTCAGATCGGACGGCGGATGCAGGAGAGCGATGAGTGGAACGCAGAACTCCAGGAAGATAATATAAAGCTGGAGGCCGAGGTCAAAGCGGCGAAAGCGCGGGGTTTGCGATACGCCGTCATCGCCGGCGCAGGCGGCCTCGCGCTGGGGCTTCTTGTTCCGCTCATAATTAAACTCCTTCGTGCTTTCAAAGTAATTCCTGTTTAGCGGTTGGCAATCGCCACATTTGTAGCGCCGGAGGATCCCATGTTAATGATGTTTACTATTCTTTTAGTTATCGCGACTTGAACAAAGAGGCTCTCATGATCGAAAGTCTCAGCATGCCATAGCGTCTATCGTCTATCGCTTTCTCCCATAATTCTCAACTTTTCTGTCACTTGAAACAACTGTTACAACTCGTCCATGTCATAAAGACGTGTCAGCAAATTTGCCTTCATGGTTTCAAAGCAAGGAGCCGCTCTTCTGGCTTCTTGAGTCAGCTATACCGGTTAGGGTCAGAAAGGAGCTATCGTGCATTTATCGTGTGTTTATCATAAGCAAAAGAGCATGATTTAGATAATATAGACGTATTGCAATATCGCCTAAGTTATAGTATTATTAGGAACTAAGCTAGGATAACGAATTAGACGGAAAAGGGTGGGTAGACTCTTAATCTGCGGGTCGAAGGTTCGATCCCTTCGCGGCTCACAAGGCAATTTCTTGTTGTATAAAGAATTATACAATAGCCACCGGAAGAACCGGCGCTATGCTAATTTTCACTATGCAAAAAACTATGACAAACGGTCTGATAAGTTTTGTCTGTGGGTTTTGTGGAGGGGGGTGAGGCTATGCGCCGGAAGTTTTATTTGCACAAGCGGGGCGGCGTTTTTTACGCTTGCCTAGTGAACCAAAAGACGGGGCTTTCCATGAGCGCCCGAAGCACAGGGGAGCGCGACCGGGACGCGGCGCTTATCGTGGTGTCCGGCTGGCTGAGGGACGGCTTGCCGGGCAAGGGCGGCGAGCGCCGGAAGGTGGAAGCCGCATTCGACCTTGACGGAATACTCCGGGGCATACGGAAGGCGGAACTGGACAGCGGCGGGGCGTTGGCGATCGTGAGCGCCCTTAAAGAGCGCGGCCTTATCGACATCGGCGCGGTTCCCGCCGGCAAAGGAAGCGTTGATTTTGTCAGTTTTTTGTCAGACTTTTTTGACTATGACAAAAGCGCTTATGTAAAAGACCGCTTGGCGCATGGACACAGCATAGGGCGGCGTTATTGCTATGAAAGCCTAAAGATGATCCGGCTGTTTTGGGAACCCGCCTTCAAAAGCCGAACCCTTGCAAGCGTCACCCGCAACGAATTAAAGTCATTCTCTCTTTCCCTCCCCGTCGATAAATCGGCTTCCTACAAAAACAGCATACTGAACGCCGGGCTGATCCCTCTGGGCTGGGCTTATGAAGAGGGCATGATACCCGCCGATATTGCCAAAGACTTTGAACGCTACAGTGGCAAGGCGACGAAGCGGGGGGTGCTGACCGTGGAAGAGGCGGGAACGCTTTTTGCCAAGACCTGGGCGGACGGCGCGGCTATGGCGGCCAACCTCCTCTCCGCGACTACCGGCATGAGGCAGGGGGAAGTCTTGGCTGTTCGGGGCGGGGACATCGGGGAAGGCGTTTTGAACGCAGCCCATTCGTGGAGCGCGGCGGACGGGCTTAAAAGCCCCAAAAACGGCGAGTCCCGGCGAGTCCCCCTCTTGCCGGAAGTCCGAAACGCCCTGCTGTCTCAACTGGCCGCAAACCCTCATACGGACATTCCCGAAGGGGAGCGGTTTGTATTCTGGGGGCTTGCCCATGACAAGCCCCGTATAGACGGCGGTTTTATGCTGGACGCGCTTTACGCCGAACTGGAGGCGATGGGCATAGGCTGGAGGGCGCGGAACATCGTGTTTCACGGCTGGCGGCATTTTTACGCCGCGCGTATGGCGGACATCGAAGCCGCCGATAAGGTGAGCCGAATCACCGGCCATAAGAGCCGTGCGGTGTTTGACGCTTACGCCGACCATGTGACCGAAGCGGCTATTGTGGACATGGGCAAGGCGGCGGCGGTGGTATTCGCCGGGGTGCTGGCGGGGGCGGCGATGGCGCGGGCGTAGCCCCGGAAGAAGTTTGCATAGTTTGCATATCCCTAGGGGATTGCAAACTCGCAAACTTCCAACACCGTATAAGCCGGAGCGCCCGCAGCGAGGCGGGGAACGCCGGAGGGTCTCATCGAAAGCCCTGGCGCGGGCAGTGGAAGGCCAAAAATAAAGTTGCGGAGTTGCAATCCCCTAAGGATATGCAACTCCGCAACAACTTCAAGGCGGGCAGTAGGGCTTGCGAAGGCGTATGTTTAATGGCGATGAAAACGCCTGTCTCATCCGGGGCGGCGGCGAACCTACAGTTTCAAATTGCAGGTTCTGAGACGCCGCAGTCGCAAGTGACGGCGGTCAGCTTGGAAACCCGTTTACAAGGCGTGGAGGTTGCGGCGCGACCGAAAACGGAGACGGCGGAAAGCATAGCGCGGGCGTGCGGATATAACGTTGGAAGCGTGCGGAATGTCATCGCGCGACTCGGCTTCTCACAGAACGGCGTTAAGACCGCGCTGACAGCGGAACAGGCGGAGGCGGTGAAAAAACGCCTCCTCGCCGGAATTGCGCGCGCCGGCAACGCGGGCGACACCACCTTCATATCAGATATGAAGGTTGATCCCGCGCTCGAACTGGCATCGCTATACGCTCGTATTGACGAGATAAAGTCCGCCCGCATAACCGCGCTTGAGGCGGAGACAGCGGAGTGGGTGAGCCGGAAAACGCCGGAGGGCCACTTCCAAACCTGGAAACTGTAGTTGTCAGGCGGCGGGTGCTTCGGTTTATGGCGTTTTTTCAAAACGTGCGAGGAAGCCCCGTAGAAACGCCGGAAACGTCATGGACTTATAAACCTCACGGAAAACGCCATCGGACGCGCTGACGGCGCCTTCTCGCTTAAACACGGGCGTTTTTCGGGGCATATAAAGCCATCTCTAAGCTGCCAAGCAACGTGACGATCTCGCGCGCCTTCTCAAAGAGAATGCCAGAGACAGCTTGCGCTTCTCCATTGCAGCCTTCATAGCTCGTCATCACCCTGGCAAGCGATTCCATCTGGATTGCGTTCAACTGTAAAGTCGAAATTATTTCACCATGCATTCAATCACCCTCCCTTGCTTTGTTCCGCAAACTTGCGCAAAAACCCTGATACGCCTGTTCAAATAGGTCTTCCTGCTGTTCACATGACAGGTCGGACAATGTCACTTCCCCCCTGTCATAGAGCCAGTCGAGCCGTCTGGCGCAGAAAACAAGGGCTTCAAGGT
>JAIRTS010000018.1 GCA_031254795.1 Treponema sp. | reverse complement strand
AAATCACGGACTTTTAGCCGGTTTTTTCAACTATGCGCATAACCGGACTCCCATCTTAATTTTTTTCGAAATTTTTTGAAATTTGTACTTGACGGAATTCAAGAACCGCCCTTATACTGATATAGGTTTAACGTTAAACCTATATCAAACAGAACAGACCGGAAGAACCGCAGTGGAAAATAGAGGCGGCGCTCCGGTCTCAGGAGGAAAACCATGAAAAAAGCGACAGCTTTGGTATTGGCGCTGACTTTTGTACTAACAGCGTCAGTGTTCGCCGGACCCGGCGGCGAGGAAGCCGCTTCGGGAAAAACAATCGTCAAGCTGGGCAACTGGCCCGAGGCCACCCTCACGGGCGACATCGCCATGCATCAAAATTGGGTCAAACAGTTTAACGCCAAGTATCCAGACATCACCATCCAACCCGCATACTATTTCTATTCGCTGGACACCGTTATCCCTATGGCCGAAGCGGGACAACTTCCCACCATTTTCGAGCCGTGGTATACCGAACCCGCCAAACTTATCGGCGGCGGTTTTGTCAAAGATGTAACCGCGGAAGTAAAAGCGTTCGGTTGGGACGCCAAGATGAGCCCTGCGGTAAAAGACCTGCTTTCCCGCAACGGCAAACTCTACGGCGTTCCCCGCGATGGTTATGCGTTGGGCATTATGCTGAACGTAGAACTTTTCCGCCAGGCCGGACTCGTGGACTCAAATGGGCTTCCCAAATATCCAAAAACATGGGATGAACTCGCCGCAACCGCGCAGATTATCAAGCAGAAAACCGGCGCAGCCGGACTCTGTCTCCTTGCCAAGGATAACGCGGGCGGCTGGCACTTCACCAACATCGCGTGGGGTTTCGGAGCGCAGTTTGCCGTCCAGCGGAATGGCAAGTGGGTGGCTCAGGTCAACAGCCCCGAAGCGATTGCCGCCATGAATTATGTAAAAGACCTCAGGTGGAAGTACGATGTGCTTACGGCTGATCCTACCAGCGAAGACTGGGGAACCGGTTTTCAGCAGATTGGCACCGGCAACGCCGCCATGTATATCGCGGCCAATGACGCGGTGAATCAGCCCACCCAAGTGAACGGCTTGCCGGTCGGCGATCTTGCCCTTGCGCCCGTACCTGCCGGTCCCAAGGGGCAGTACTCCCTCATGGGTGGTACAATCTACATGTTTGCAAACAACGCCACCACCGCCGAAGTCGCCGGCGCGTTGCGGTATCTTGAAATTATGGGACGCAGCCCCAATGTAGACGCCACCACCATCGCCGGTCTTGAGGCCGACGCGAGCAATCGCAAAAACAACGGTATCCCCGTTCTTCCGCCCTTCCCCGTATGGACAGATCCCGCCCTGCTGAAGGCTCAAAGAGATTCGGTTGCGAAGCATTCAAATGTCGATATGCGGCTGTATCAAGATTATTTTAACACGGTGGCTAAAGCCGGCAATCTCCGCACTGAGGAATATATGGCGCAGGAACTCTACGCCGAGTTGACTAAAGTGATTCAAGCTGTTGTCACTGACAGAAACGCGAATGTCGCCGCCCTCATGAACACGGCGCAGGCAAACTTCCAGAAGATTCTGGACGCGGCGCCGGCGCAGTGAGAACTGAAAAACAAGCGCGTTCGGCGCGGTGAAGAAAGAGAAGCGAGGGCGTTTGAGCGAAAATTCCAGCCGTTCATCGCTTCTCTTTTCCGGTTTAAAATTTTCTAAAGCCTTTCCCAAGACTGTCGCTCCGCGCGTTTTGAAAAGGCCATGTAGACTTTTAATAAGGATTATCATGCAGAGTCATAAAAACAAAGCCTTTTCCGCGACGCTTTCAAAAAACATATCCGGCTGGCTCATTATGGCGCCTTCGATTGTGCTGTTCGCGTTCTTTTTGTGGGAGCCTCTTGTAGAAAGCCTGCGCCTCTCCCTGTATCAGACGCAGGGAATGAGGCTTATCAAATTTATTGGATTTAAGAATTTCAGAGATGTGTTTGATCACGCCGACTTCTGGCCCGCGTTGAGGAACACCTTTTCCTATACCTTTTGGTCGTTAATTATCGGATTTTTGGCGCCGATATTATTGGCGATTTTTATCAATGAAATCAGGCGAGGGAAATCCCTCTTTAAAATAGCCGTCTATATACCCAATATTGTTCCCGGACTTGCTATGGCGCTGATGTGGCGTTATATTTTCCGTCCGGGCGAAACGGGAATACTCAATATATTGCTTGGTTATGCGGGCGTTGGGCCGCAGCAATGGCTGACCAACGCCAGTTGGACCATTCCTCTTATCGTGGTGGCGCTTACATGGAAAGGGGCCGGAGCGACGACATTGCTGTACATCGCCGGGCTTCAGGGCATAGACCCCGATCTGTACGAGGCCGCCATTATTGAGGGCGCGGGCATTATGAAACGCATACGGTATATCACGCTTCCCTGCATCTATAACCTCGCGCGGACTTTGCTCATTTTGCAGGTTCTGGCCGTGTTCCAGATACTTTACGAACCCTTGGTAATGACCAATGGCGGACCGAACAACGCCTCAATTTCCATAATGCAGCTTGTCTTTAAATTCGCTTTCGAGCGGTTTGACTATCCCAAAGCCGCGGCGGTGTCGGTGATCATTTCCATTATCCTGATTACTCTGACGGCGCTGTATTTCAAGATCAGCAAGCGAAATGAAAGCTAGGGACAAGGAGCGATACAATGAAGAAAACAAAAAAAGCTGTTGACAATAACGGCATTATCAGGGATTTCGATTTCAAACAGAGAAGCGTCCGCGTCTTTTATGCCATATTGTATGGCATTGGGATTATCATCGCGTTTGTGGGAATAGCGCCGCTTATATGGGTGGTCTTTTCCGGTTTTAAGGACATTCGGGAATTTGTGCGCGACGCGAAAATACTGCCATCTAAGTTTAATCTGGATGTCTATAGTACTACATGGAAGCAGCTTGGCTTTGTGCGCTACTATGTCAATTCGCTCGTCTCCGTAGTGGGAAGCGTTGTGTGCGCGGTGTTCTTTAACGGGCTGCTCGGTTACGCTCTTTCAAAGATAAAGCCCGCTGGTTCAAAAGTGGTGTATATGCTGGTGATGTGGGGATTGCTTATCCCAACCACAACCAGTGTGGTTCCCCTCTTTATCAACATCACCCGCATTAGATTGACCGGCTCTTTTATTCCGCTGTGGTTGAGCATGGGGGCGAGCGCGTTCTATGTGATTTTGTTCAAGAATTTCTTTGATGAATTGCCCGCCTCGCTCATAGAGGCGGCGAAGATTGACGGCGCAAAAGACTTTGCCATATTTACAAAAATTGCCGTTCCATTGAGTCAGGCGATTATCATGGTCGTTGTTATGTACGCTATTAACGCCGCGTGGTCTGACTTTTTGCTTCCCTACCTCGTGCTGAACGGCAGCAGTTTTGAAACGGTGATGGTGCGCCTGTTCCAGTTCAAAAACGGCAAATCAAACGATGTGGAGATACTGAGGGCCGTTGTGTTTGCGCTGATACCTCCCATCGTACTGTTCTTTATTTTCCAGAAACAGATCACTCAGGTTGCCCTACAGTCCGGCATCAAAGGATAACAGGAAATATATTATGGCTAAATACGCGGATACGTATCTACTATGCGATCCCTGGCGGATTATAGAGGAAGGCTGGCGCAGGGAGCGTAATATCGTATCGGAATCGATCTTCTCTTTGGGCAACGAGTATATGGGCGTCCGTGGTTACGCGGAAGAAGGTTGTACCGCGGAAACGTTGCGGGGCAGTTATTTTAACGGCATTTATGAGGAAGAAGACACCGTTGGCACGGCATATAAGGGCATCGTAACCAAAACGCATTTTATGGTGAACGCCGTTGACTGGCTGGCGGCGCGCATAGCGGCGGGTGAGGAAATTCTTGATATGGCTGTTTCACATATCGAAAATTTCCGCCGTATTCTGGACATGAAGCGCGGACTTTTGACGCGGACGTTTGACTGGCTCACCGCGTCCGGCGCGATTGTCCGCGTTTCGTTTGAGCGAGCGCTTAACATGGAAGCTGTTGAAGAAGCTTGGCAGCGTGTCAGCTTTGCCGGCGTTGGGAAAGGAAGCGTCGATATTACCGTTGAAATGCTCAACAGCTTTGACGTCGTTCACGGCGGCGGGAAAAAGAACTACTGGGAATTTGTAAAGCGTGAATGGACGGAAAAGTCCGCGGCGATACAGTGCCGTACCGTAAAAACAAAACAGCAGGTTTTTTCCGGTTTTTGCTGGAACGCGAGCGATGGCGCGCGTTCCCGGCGGTTGGAGAAAGAGAAATCAGCCGGCTTTTCTTTCTCTTTTGCGCTTGAACAGGCCGGCGAAATATGGATTGAAAAACGGATATACAATGTCGCGGACAAACAGCGCGGAGCGGCGGGCGATCAGGCGTGGAATCGCGGCATACACGCGCTTAGGGAAGCGGAAAAAGACGGAACGCGGTTTGACGCCGCCCTTGCAAGGCAGGAAAACTACTGGCGTTCTGTCTGGGATTCCGTCGATATACGCATTGAAGGGGATGAAGCGAACCAGCAGGGAATACGTTTCTGCATCTTTCAGATGCACCAAGCGTATCACGGGTACGATTCGTTCAACAATATCGGCGCGAAAGGGCTTACCGGGGAAGCGTACAATGGACACACATTTTGGGATACGGAAACGTACTGCCTGCCCTTCTACCTGTTTTCAAATCCTCGTGCCGCGAGGAATCTTTTGGATTACCGCTACGCCACACTCCAAGAGGCGCGGAGCAGGGCAAACCAACTTGACTGTACCGGAGCCTGCTATCCTGTGGCTACGCTTAATGGGGAAGAAGGCTGCAATCTCTGGCAACACGCCAGCCTGCAATTCCAGCCGTCCACCGCCGTCGCCTACGGCATAGCCCACTACGCGCGTATTTCCGGTGACCGGGACTTTTTGTATAGGCGCGGGGCGGAAATGCTTGTTGAGATAAGCCGGTTTCTGTATTCGCGTGGCTCGTGGAACAATGACGGATCAGGCTTCGGGTTTTACGCGGTGATGGGGCCCGACGAATTCCACATGATGGTAAACAATAACTGCTATACCAATTTCATGGCGAAAAAAACCTTTGAGTATACGGAAAAAACTCTGCGCGCAATGGAAACAGAGGACGCTGAAAAATACGCCGCGCTTGTGTCGGCCATTTCCATCACCGCCGAAGAGCGGCGAGAGTTTGCCCGTTGCGCGGAAAAGATGATAATTCTTTATGATGACAACACAAAACTCTTTGAACAGCATGAAGGTTACTTCGGGCTTCCCCATATTGAAGTGAGGAATATTCCGGCGACTGATTTTCCCCTGTATTATAACTGGTCGTATGACCGCATCTACCGAACGGATATGATTAAGCAGCCCGATGTGCTGATGTTCCTTTTTCTGTATAATCAGGATTTTTCTTTTGAAGTGAAAAAACAAAACTACGAATTTTACGAGCCGCATACCATTCATGAATCAAGTCTGTCCCCATCAATACATTCGGTGTTCGCGTCTGAGCTTGGCAAAGATGACGAGGCGTTCCGGTTTTTCAGTTTCGCCACGAGGATGGACATTGACAATTACAACAGAAACACCGCCGAAGGACTCCACACGACCAGCAACGCCGCGGCGTGGATAAACATCGTGTACGGTTTCGGCGGACTGAGGAGCGATGGAGAGGAGCTTGTCTGCAATCCTGTTTGTCCGCGATGCTGGAAGTCATACGAATTCAGAATACAATACCACGGCGCCGGCATTCGGGTTACGGTAGGACAAAAGAGCGTACGGTTTTCCGCCGCTGGCGTTGTTAATGAAAAAATTCCCATCATCGTATACGGGAAACGGCGCCTTTTTGACGGCGCCGATCTGGTTATAGCGCGGGAGGAGCAATGTACCGGTTAGGCGAATGGGACATCATAGACGACGGCGCAAGCGCTGACGCAATGCTTGAGAACGGCGTCCGCCTCTTTGCCGGCAATGGCTATCTTGGACGCCGGGGCGTTCCCGACGACGCCGGTCCGGAAGCCATGCCCGCCACCATTTTGAGCGGGCTATATGACAAACGGGGCGATCTCTGGCGTGAGCCGGTAAACGCGCCCGATCCGCTGTATACCGCAGTGTCGCTGTACGGCTCGCCGCGTCTATTGATACAGGACGCTCTTTCCCATGAGCAATCCCTGAATTTCCGCTACGGCATTTACTCGCGCAAAACAGTCTGGCGCGATAAAACGAGCGGAGCGGCGTTAACCGTACATGCCGAGCGCTTCGCCGACATGGCCGATGTACACCGGATATGCGCCCGGCACACGTTTTCCGCTGACAAACCGCTTGTGATAACCGTCAAAACCGGAATCAACTGCGCTGTCCGCGATCTCAACGGGCCCCATCTGGGCACTTTTGTCCGTTTTGAAAAAGGTTTTGAGAAAAGCGCTCAAAAGCCCGCTTTTCCACTTATGAGCGTGCTGATCGTTGACTGTGAGACGCTTGAAAAGCATATCCCGCTGGAAACGGCTTCCGTGGCCGCATGGTCAGACAACGCTGTTTTTTCTGTTGAAGATATTGAAAACAATGAAAACGGCATATTCCGCTTGTATACATTTGAACTGGACGGCAAAAACCCGGTCGAGTGTCGCATTTACGGCGCTTTTTACACCGGTTTGGACGCCGGCGTTGACGCCGCCTTTCCGGTGACGGGCAATGCGGAAGATTCCGCTATAAAAGCGGCCTATTCAGGGTGGGACGCGACGTTTCGCGCCCATAAAACGCGCTGGGACGCCATTTGGTTCAGCGGAGACGTTGTTATCGAAGGCGACGACTATGCCAGGCGCTGTTTGCGCTACAGTCTCTATCATTTGCAGTGTATCGCTCCCCGTCACGGGAAGGCGCTGTCAATCCCAGCCCGCGGGCTTTCGGGACAAACCTATAAAGGAGCCATTTTCTGGGACACGGAGATGTTCATCGCTCCGTACTTTCTGGCGACAGAGCCTGAACTGGCGGCGCGGCTTGTCCGCTACCGCATACAAACGTTGCCGGGGGCGAAACGGAAGGCCGCCGAATACGGTTTTCGGGGGGCGTTTTACGCATGGGAAAGCCAGGAATCAGGGGATGACGCCTGCTCCGATTTCAATGTTATTGATGTTTTTACAGAGCGTCCCGTACGGACGTACTTCAGGGACAGGCAGATACACATCAGCGCCGACATTGTATGGGCTGTCAAGCGATACGTTGACGCGACAGGCGACGCCAATATGCTCAAGGAAGGGGCGTTGGAAATGGTATATGAATGCGCCCGTTTCTTTTTGTCATATCTGTATTATTCGCCGGAACGCAAACGCTATGAAGTCCTTGATGTGGTAGGGCCTGACGAGTATCACGAACGGGTGAATAACAACGCTTTTACCAACCGCATGATACAAGCGGTTTTTGACGCCGCGCTTGAATATACCGAATATTTCCGGCTGCATGACGCGGGTTTTATTGACGATCTTATCAAAAAGCTGGATTTTGAGGACGATCTCGCTTTTATACGGAAAGCACAAAAAGAATTTTATATGCCGCTGCCCGATGAAAGGGGAATTATCGAACAGTTTGACCGGTATTTCAAACTGGAAGATTGTACGCTGGATACGGCGCGATCCCGTTTGAAAGACCCGAAAGAGTACTGGGGATGTGGAAATGGAGTGGCGTTTTCCACACAGATTATCAAGCAGGCCGATGTCGTCGCCATGCTCGCGCTTTTCGGAAATGACTATTCTGAAGCGGTGAAAAAAGCCAATCTCGACTATTACGAGCCGCGAACCGAACACGGCTCCAGTCTTTCCGCGTGCATGTATGCGTTGCTTTCCTGCGACACGGGCGCCAGCGATTGGGCGTACCCTTTCTTTATCGCGTCAGCCGAGATTGATAGCGCCGGAAAAGGCAAACATTTTGCCGGCCTTATCTATATAGGCGGGGCGCACCCTGCGGCAAGCGGCGGGGCGTGGATGGTCGCGGCGCAGGGATTCTGCGGGTTTTCGATAGAAAAGGGCGAAATAAGCGTCAAACCCCGCCTGCCTTCGTCATGGAAGAAGGTTGTATTTAAGGTGAAGCGTGGCGGATCGCTCAATGAGGTTGCGGTGACAAAAACCGGCTGCTCCATAAGACCAGCGGATTCCGCGGACAAAGACTGTTTCGGTTTGCATATGCCCATGCAGGGAGCCATATTTGATTTGGACGGCGTTCTTGTTGATACGGCGAAGTGTCACTATCTCGCATGGAAACGCCTTGCCGACGAGTTGGGCGTTCCTTTTTCCGAAAAAGAGAATGAACGCTTCAAAGGGGTAAGCCGGGCGCGTTGCATGGAAATTCTCGCGGAGATCGGAAATCTGAAATTAAGCGAGAGAGAGATGGAGCAAGCGGCCTCAAAGAAAAACAGATGGTACACCGAATATGTATATGCGCTTGATGAAAGCGCGTTGCTTCCCGGCGCCCGCGATTATCTTGTTTTTCTTAGACGGCGCGGCGTCAAAACCGCGCTCGGATCCGCCAGCAAAAACGCTTCCCTGATACTGCGGCGTCTGCATATCGATCATCTTTTTGACGCGATAATTGATGGAAACGCGGCGCGCAAAGCGAAGCCCGACCCGGAAGTATTTGTGAAAGGAGCTTTGGCGCTTGATTTGCCGCCCGAATCCTGCGTGGTTTTTGAAGATTCGCTCGCCGGCATAGAGGCGGCCAAACGCGGCGGCATGAAAACCATCGCTGTGGGAACAAAAGAAATCCTCCCCGGCGCGGATACATACATACGCTCGCTGCAAGATATGCTGAATTAAGCGATGAGAACGGCGTGGCGTGGCGGCCGCCATACCCATCCATTCGCCGCGAAAATCAGTATACGCGATATTGATTGAAAACCTTCATCGCCGATCTTTAGCCCTTCACATTAGGGCGCGTTCCGTCTCTTCTATGGCAATTTGGGTCAATAATTCACGCGCCATTTTACTTGCCTTGTCCGCGGCGCGTAATGATATGCTTTCGCTATATCCACTCGCCAACCGAATGTCGCCGTTCAATAACTAACCGGGTTTTGGAACAGCCTCAATTCTTTATAACGCGCGCCTTTATTCAGCATATATTTCAAAGAATAAGGCTGGCCTTTCGGCCAGAGCTTCACGCCCTCTTTCACGTCGTCGCTGATTCTGTACGGAGCGGATTCACACGCGCTTACGATTACACAAGGGGCGTCGGGACATTCTACGGGACGCTCGCCAATTTTTTGCCCCATTACAGCCGTCCGCCGCCACGGACGGCGGCGGACGTGGGATCAAGGCTTTTTTGGCTACTGACAAAAAAGGGCGGGGGCTGTGCGAAGCGCTGTCCCCGCTTTACGACAAGACTTGTCGAAATTCCGTGCCTGGTACTCTTGTAGCTCAATTCTTACATTTGTGTTTTTGTGAGGGTACAGGTATGACCCCTTTGCTCCGTCAATGTTAAGGTATCGCCCGATAATGAGAACGTGACAGCTCCCATGTACTCAAGAGTTAATGTGTTCCCGCTTACCGAACAAGTTGCATCCATAACGTAGTCATAAGTAATCGTCTCATCATCATCAAAATCGTATGCAGAGTAAGTACCGTTTGTATGGAAAACGAAAGCATATGCAGCAGATCCATCAGACCACCCTCGGCCTTCCTCTTCACTTATTTTATTAGGAAGCCATACATAACCCGTAGGAAGCGCTAATCCAGTACCGCTTAGATCGCCGCCTCCACCATCACCGGGCGGGGTTGTGGGATCACCTGAACCGCTGTCCCCGCACCCTGCTACTGTGAACATCGCCGCTATCAACAGAACGGCGAAACCGATCAATACGCCATGTTTTGTTTTCATGGTATACTCTCCTTTGCGGTTTTACCGCAATTTTTTTGATTTATGTTTATCCGCATAAGCGGGTAACATACTTTTTATGGTATCAATGCGTTTACCAGCGGCCCCCACGGGCCTTTTTTGCCCTCGTTCTCTATCTGCACGGCGAAATACGCCGTCTTCCCGCTGTCCCCAAACTCAAATTCGAGGAGGTCTTTCCTCCGTTTGGTGTAAAATGATTTGTGCAACTCTTCGGGGTTTGCGGGAGGCGTTTCCCCCGGCGC
>JAIRTS010000211.1 GCA_031254795.1 Treponema sp. | reverse complement strand
TTTTTTTTCATGCATTTACACATTTTTTGCCCAAACGGCGCGTAACAGCCCTGCTTGCGCTTTGGGACTAAAGTCCTCCGGCTTTCATTCGCCTGGCCGCGCTCCTCTTGTTCCTCCTTCCATCTTCTCTAAAATCGTGGTATACTGGTTTCCAACCTCTCAAATGGCAAGGAAGCTGTAACCATGCGCAAAAACTATTTTAACCGTGAACTTTCATGGATCGATTTCAATGAACGGGTGTTGAACGAGGGCTTGCGCGTCGACATGCCGGCGCTGGAGCGGTTTCGATTCCTGTCCATTGTTTCTTCCAATTTCGACGAATTTTTTATGGTGCGGATCGCTCCGCTTAAAGCGGCGTTGCAGGCCGAACGGCTGGCTAACCCGCAGGCGGAACACTCGCCGGAAACGAAAGCGGATATTTCGGGGATGAAGTATGAGGCCATTCTGAAGGCATGCGGGGAAAAAACTCGTTCCATACTCAAGCGGTTGTATGATTGTCTGCTGAATGAAATATTTCCTACGCTCGCCGCAAACGGACTTGAGCTCCTGCACCCTAATGGTTATTCCGTTGATGACGCCGCTTTTCTCGAAACCATGTTCAAACGGGAAATCGCGCCCGCGCTCACCCCCCTGCGTCTTGATGACCGCCCGCTTATAGGCAATAAGTGGCTCTATGCCGCCTTTTTGCTCGATCCCGCATACAAGATAGACAAGATAAGGAAAACGGCTTCATGCGTCAGCGCCCCGCGCGACGCTCCCGCCGACGTCGCTTCGGAAGATGGCTCATATCCCCGCATATCCGTGATTAAGATTCCTTCTTTTGATCGCATTGTGTGGCTTCCCGTGGATAAAACCGGTTCATTGGAACGAAAATCAACCGGCGCGCCAGAAAAAAGTGAAAAAAAACGATTTGCCTTGCTGGAAGACATGATCCTGTGTTTCGCCCATCACCTCTACCCCGGATTTCAGATTAAAGGGCGCATGCTTTTCAAAATAAACCGCGACGCGGACTTTTCTGTTGATGAGAAGCGAGATGAGGATTTCATTGAAGCGATGAACGAAGCCCTTGAAAATCGGGAGACATCAAGCCCTGTCCGCATGGTGTACACGCCGGGAAATGAAGCGGTAAAAGAAAAAATCGCGGACTTTCTGGGGTTTGAGGAGCATGATCTCTATGAAGTCCCGGGTCCCCTCCAAGTGAGCGATTTGCTTGTACTGGTAAAAGCGCCGGGATTTGACGCGCTAAAAGAGAAAAGCTGGAAAATCTACCGGCATCCTGCGTTCATTGCCGATCGTCAGTTCGCCGACCGTCAAAGAGAATCCTCGTCATACACGGGATGCCCAGGCGGTGTTTGGGACATCATTAAAGCGGGCGATGTACTGCTCCATCTGCCATACCAGTCTTTCGATCCGGTGGTGGATTTTTTCCAAACTGCGGCGAACGATCCCCAAACGCTGGCAATAAAAACCACCTTGTACCGCACAAGCGGCAATTCTCCCGTGCTCCGCGCTCTGGAACAAGCCGCGTTGAACGGCAAACAGGTTACGGCTGTAGTTGAGCTAAAAGCCCGTTTTGACGAAGAGCGGAACATATCATGGGCGCAACGGCTTGAAAAAGCGGGCGTCATCGTGGTGTACGGGTTGTCAAACCTCAAGATTCACGCGAAGGCGTCTATTGTGATGAGAAAGGAAAATGGACGAATCGAACGCTATATCCACCTCTCAACCGGCAACTACAACGACAAAACCGCGAAGCTGTACGAAGACCTGAGCCTTTTCACGGTAAATGAAGAAATCGTCTTTGACACAGGCATTCTTTTCAACATGCTCACCGGTTACTCAATTATCCAGAGCATGCGCCGCCTTTCCATAGCGCCCGTTGATCTGAAACACCGGTTTCTTTCTCTTATTGAGCGCGAGACCAGCCGCTCAAGCGAAGAGTATCCCGGCAAGATCATCGCAAAAATGAACGCGCTCGCCGACAGCGACATTATACAAGCGCTGTACCGCGCGTCCCAGTCCGGCGTTGTGATCAAGCTCAACGTACGGGGCGTGTGCTTGCTTGTTCCCGGCGTTCCGGGCGTGTCGGAAAACATCAGCGTGATCAGCGTCATCGATCACTATCTGGAGCATTCCCGCATATTCTATTTTGCCAATGGAGGCGCGGAAGAGATTTTTCTTTCAAGCGCGGACTGGATGCCCCGCAACCTCGAACGCCGTGTAGAACTCATGTTCCCGGTTTTGCAGGAAGATGTGAGAGAGGAGGTTTTTTCTATTTTAGAGACCTATTTCAAGGACAACACCCATGCCAGACGCCTCAATCAGGACGGCTCTTGGACGCAAGTGGGCGCGGGAACAGGGAAGCCTTTCCGCGCCCAAACCGAGTTGCTCAAAAAGGCGCGGCGAGCGGCGAGCAAACCGCTCGTTACACGAGAGTCGTTTATCGTGAGAAGAAGCCCGCCTGATGTGTAATTCTAGGATTTTTCGTTGTAATATGCTTTGCATAGTACGAAGGAGGCGCAAACAGGCCGTGTCCGGGGCGCTTTCCGGCGCTATGCCGCAATGACGGCAGGTTGCTCCCTCTCGCTACGAATCCCTGCTACCCCCCTCCCGATATAGGCGGCTAAAAGTTGTATGAGAAGGAGTATACCAATGTCCGGACCCGCTAAAAAAGGCCCAAAAGCCCCGATGTTTCTTGAAATCATCATAAATGACAATGATGAAAAAATCTGGTCCGGCAATATGTCCAATCCGATAAATTTCCCACCGATTTTCGGCTGCTACGCCTCTAAAAAACAACCAACCCGGCAAACGGAGGGCGTTATCAAGGCAGGTATTTTCTTCTCTGTCATCATAAGATCAAAACCGGGAAAACTGGTTTAATAATATGAACCAAACTACTTTAATAACCCATATAGAAATGGTATTTGAGCGAGAAAAAATCCTTCTAAATAATAACAAAATACCCTGGTCAATTCAAGAAAATAATAATAATCCCATACTAATATATGAGACTGC
>JAIRTS010000267.1 GCA_031254795.1 Treponema sp. | reverse complement strand
GTGAGTGTGGAACGCGCGAGTGTCTGCGGCGCGAGTGCGGGCGGCTCCACGGGGCGTGAAGATGGAAGACGGCAAACGCGGGATAATTTCCATCGAATAAATGTCGTCGTGGGGGGGGGGGGGCTCGCGCCTGAGGCCGCGGCGACTCTATGGCCGGGGGCATTTTGAAAGAGGCCCGAGAGCGATCCGCCGGCCGAGGTGAAAGAAGGGCACGCGATAATTATGGATCGGGCGCGATCCCATAAAAAGAGACAGCTGGATGCGACACGCGGGAAGGCCAATGCGCGTCCGTTGTCTCTTCCGGCGTGTTCGCCTGATTTTAATCCGACAGAGAAAGATTGGGCGAGCATGAGACGGGCGTCGCGCGACGTCGCGCCTGTTTGTGATTTGTTTCAGTCCGCTGTTTATAATTATTGGCGTTAGGCATTCTAAAGTGGAATGACTATATATTCCCCTCCACTTGCATCACAGCCAAATGCCACGCCGTCAATATTCCAAACCATTGTTCCATTTGCGTCATTTGGCTTTTGATATTCCGGATATATTTCAATATCACAAAACCTCTTTATTGTGTTCAATAAATCCATTGTTTCCCCGATTTTTATTATTCCATATTTTTTTTTAATATGTCAATAATTTTTTATAATATTTCCAACAAATTTTAGGCACCATTTCGTATAACTCCCCATATCCGCCGTCTCTTGCGTGTAATGTCCGTCAGGCACACGCTATCCGCCAGAAATGACAGATAATGTACATTATTAATCTGCGCCGGAAGTGTCAAGAGGGCTTTGTATTTTAAGGGCATGACGTTTAGCCACATGAGTGTAGCGGACGGAGGCGTGTCCTATAAATTTTGAATGTAGCGCGCGTCGACGCCGTTTTCCAAAAGATGGGTTGCAAATGAATGGCGCAGACTGTGGATGGAAGTTCTTTTTTCAATGCCGACATTATTGAGTGCCTGTTCAAAAATACGTTCGGTGGTACTACGGATGGAGAGATGCACGCCAACCTTTTGCCTCGGAAAAATCCAATGGTCAATATGAAAAAGGATGTGGCATCGCGACAAGTATTCTGCGGCGATTTCGGAGAGTACGGTATATCTGTCTTTACGGCCTTTGCCCACGCGTACAAGTATGGTACGTCGCGTAAAATCGACATCTTCAATCTTTAACGCGACGACTTCGCCAGCTCTAAAGCCGGAAAAGTAGGTCAACATCAACAGTAACTTGTGTTTTGGGTTGATTTCCGCAGACAAAAGTTTTTGTATTTCCGCTTTTGAGAGAACCTCGGGGAGCCGTTTGTCATGACACGGGCGAGAGGATTCCCTCACAATGGAATTTTCAACAACTTCGTTATAAAAAATTTAAGAGCGTTTATCGCAAGATTCATAGTCGCCGCCGAACGCCCAAATTTTTTATCAAGGTTTGCGATATAGCGCGTTACATCCGCAATGTCAATGGTGGGCGGAGGTTTTTGTGCGGCGCAGCATAATTACTGTTGTAATGAATATACATTTTTTTTGTTTTGGGGCTGTATTTTCTAACAGGAAGCACTTCGTTAAGCCGTTCTCGCCATTTATCCGAAAAGAAATTTCTTTTGTTTTGCACGGATGCTCTCCTGCGGTTGTCGCAGGCGGTTCCACGCTTTTTTGCCATTTTTCCAGCCAAGGGTTTCCTCAAAAACCGTGCGCCGCGACAGACGCTTCCCCGCAGTGTATCTCCACATAAACACCCATAAAAATGTTGTTGTTCCTTTATATTGCCGTCATTTTTTTATTTTGTCAATTCTTTTTCAAAAAATTTTCTTCCGCGCCGCACGAATGCGGCGCATTCTTCAAGATTTTCAGTTTTTATTGTGCATAACTACGATATATACGAAACACCCGCGTTTCGGCGAGACCCCGCACTGCCGCACAAGTTCGCTTCGGAATCGGAAAACAGCGCGTGATTGACGCATTTTAATTGCCCTATGGGGGAATCTTCTTTCTCCAGAGGAAAAACCGCACTGGGCTGGAACAATGTGGCAACCTCGCTCGCCTTGCGCCGGAAGAGTTGTGGCAGGATGAGGCGCGGAAACGATCAAACGCGCTCCCGTCGCGCTGGAACGCATCCCCGAAATATCGCGCTAAAACAAATGAGGCTGACACGATTTGAACGTGCGACCTTCAGATCCGCAATCTGATGCTCTATCCAGCTGAGCTACAACCTCGTTATAAACAACATTTTTACTTTGAGAGCAATTTGCGCGAGCAAAAACACGGAGCAGAGAGGATTCGAACCTCCGTTACCCTTTAGGGGTAAAACTCCTTAGCAGGGAGCCACCTTCGGCCACTCGGTCACCGCTCCAATAAACACCGTCTTTTTTCGTCAAAGAAATCGCCGGTCTTAGTCGCCCTAAAACGGAGAGAGAGGGATTCGAACCCCCGGCGCCTTGCAGCGCAACGGTTTTCAAGACCGCCTCCTTCAACCGCTCGGACATCTCTCCAAGAGATTTTTTATAATAGCGGAAAGCGCGTTTTTTGTCAAGAGCGCCCGGTGTGATTTTACTAAAATTGAAACGGAAATGGAGGCGGGCGTTTCGCTCCCTTGTAAAAGTTTCATAACTGGCTATAATACTGCATAGTATGTCTACGAAAAAGACAGGGATGTCAACAACCGGAAAAAAGATGACAAAGAAAAGAAAACCCGACAAGAGAGCGGTGTTGTCCAAAAAGTTGTCCAGATCAATGCGGGCGTTTGCCGCCGTCTTTATTGTGTTGGCGGCGTTGTACTATATTTGGCAAAACTATGGGACTGCTATAGCGGATTCTGCGGATCCGGTTGCCGCCCCAACGCCGCTCCCTGCGGGAAACGCCGCCTTGCCGGGCGATTCGGAAGCGGGCGCGATACGGATTTATTCTTTTAACATACAGATATTCGGCGCGTCGAAAATGAAGAAGGCTAAAGTCGTTGACGTGCTGGTTGACATTATTTCCCATGTGGATGTGGTCGCGGTTCAGGAAGTGCGCTCGGCAAGCGATGAGCCTGTTCAACAGTTTATGAGGCTTTTGCCCGCACGCTACGACTATGTTCTTGGACCGCGCGAAGGAAGAACCGCGTCAAAGGAGCAGTACTGGGTCATTTACAACACGGAAAAACTCAACGTCGTTGACAGCGCGACATACGATGATTCGGACGACCGGTTTCAACGCGACCCTCTGGCGGTGTACTTCCAGACTAAAGACCGGTTTGATTTCATCTTGATAGACAACCACCTTCAGCCGTCCGACGCGGAGAGAGAGATTGCCGCCTTGCCTGAAGTCATCAGGTATTTTCAGCGCATGTGGAACGAGGCCGACGCGCTTGTCGTGGGCGACTTTAACGCGGACGGAAGTTATTACAACGAAAACAATCTTGCGAGTGTGTTTCCGGATTCGGATTATCAACTCGTCATTACCAATGAGTACAACACGACTGTGGCGGAAAGCGACAACACCTATGACCGGTTCATAATCACCGCGTCTTCGAAAGAAGACTTCACCGGCAACTTCGGGGTTGTGTATTACGACGCGATGTACGATTTTTCTTCTTTGGGTATAGAGCCGAAAGAAGTGAGCGATCACTATCCGGTGTGGGCTGAATTCTATATTGACCGTGACACGGATTAACGCCTGTCGCGCTTGTAGATTTTTGCGACACAACGTGACTCAAAGACCACGATTTATGGGCTGGTTTGGCAGTCTGCGAGGTAAAAATCGTCTAAACGGCGGTTTTTGGAGGTTTTATGCGCGAAGCGCAACAAACTGACAGGCGGGCGCCGTTTATGCCGAATAAACGCGCGGTATTCGTCCGCGCTGTTCGGTATTCCATACCGGTATTGCTGGGGTATCTGGCTATCGGCGTCGCATTCGGGCTTCTGCTGGTCGACGCGGGCTATCCGTGGCAGCTTTCGCTGGTGATGAGCGTCGTAATGTACGCGGGAGCGGGACAGTATAGCGCGGTGGGGCTGTTCTCCACTGGCGCTGGGCTTATGGAAGCGGCGCTGGTGCAGTTTGTGGTAAACGCGCGGCACATGGCGTATGGCTTGACCATGCGGAAACGTTTCAACATGACCGGCAAACTGAAATATTACCTTATGTTTGCCCTGACCGATGAAACCTTCGCCCTGCTTTCTTCCTTGCCCGCTGAGCCGCAGGATGCGCAGGGCGGACAAGATGGGCAAACTGAAACCCCTGAGGAACGCGCGTGGTTTATGTTCTATGTGTCGTTGCTGGATCATGGATACTGGACGGTCGGTTCGGTTATTGGGGCTGCGGCGGGTTCTCTCATTCCGTTTAGCATGGAGGGCATAGGCTTCGCGTTGACCGCTCTGTTCATCGTACTGTTGATAGAACAGTTGTATAGGATAAAAAAGCCGCTTGTGTTTGTTGTCTCCGCCTTTATTGCGGTCATTGCGACAACGGTATTTCCAAGCAAGCTTTCACTACTTGTGGGCATGGCCATTTCACTGGTTGTTGTACAACTCGTACAAAACAAGAAAGGAGTAATATATGGAAAAGATAGCGAGTTTTCAGGTTGATCATCTGCGCCTAAAGCCGGGCGTTTATGTGTCCCGTCAGGATCGGTTCGGAGAAACGGCGCTCACCACTTTTGATCTCCGGTTTAAGGAACCCAATAAAGAGCCGGTCATGGATCAGCCGGCGTTGCACACGCTTGAGCATCTGGGCGCGACGTTTCTGCGTTCCCACAAAGAATGGGCGGAGCGCACGGTGTACTTTGGACCTATGGGGTGCCGAACCGGTTTTTACGCCATTTTTGAGGGAACACTCGAATCAAGGGACATTCTGCCGCTTTTACGGGAAATGTGCGCTTGGATTTTGGATGTCGAGGGAGTCATTCCGGGCGCGACGCCTGCGGAGTGCGGCAACTATCTTGAGCAGAACCTCGCTATGGCAAAGTGGGAAACAAGACGCTACGCCGAAATGCTGAAAAATCCAGCCCGCGAGAACCTACACTATCCGCTATAAAAGGGCGTTTAAACGCCCTTTAAACAAACGGGAGAGGGGGGATTTCAAATCCTTGAGAACTGCGCGGGCAGTTTTATTGACTGAAAAAGGGCGCGCAGCTTTTTGTACGGCGCCTCATGCCGCATGATCCGTATGAAGAGATCATAGCTCCTGTTCGATCTGATTTTGATGGTTTTTCCGGCGCAGTCCGGCAACATTTTGTCATTGAGTTCCGGAAAGAATTGTTTTTTTTGTGGTATAAAGACGCATTCGTCTCCATCAAAGCGGATTTTGGCGATATTTTGAGGCATGGGAACAAGGAAAATGAGAAAATCTGAATCTCCGCCTCCAAGTGTCAATGACCAGCCCGCGCCGATGGTATGCATATTCCGCCGTCCTATGTTGGTGTTTTGATCCTCCACAAAAAGCGATAGAAAGGCCGGTTCAACGGCTTTTTGTGAACAGATGAGAAAAAACACTCGATCAAGAGTTCGCAACGTATATTCGCATAGGAACATAAAGGCGAATGTCATACAGAAAAAGGCCGCCGAAACAAGCGTCATGATTGCCGGCGAAAGCCGTGGCATCTGCGGTATCTGAAAAACGACTTTTGGGCGTATCTGTACTATTGGAGCAGCCGGGCTGTCGTCAGGCGTGATAATTTTGGGTTTTTGCTCCGCTGGCGCCCCCGGTTCAATTACTTTCGTGGGCGGATCCGGCGCTTCCGGTTGCTGTCGCGGTATGGTGGCGGGCGGTGACGCAACCGATGCCGAGAGACTCTGCTCAATGTCTGGCGCGGCCGGACGCGCGGGTGGCTGTGGCGCAACCGGATCCATGTCCGCCGTCGGCGGCTTCCATTCAACAGCGGGTGTGGCTGGCGGGACGATCGGTTGCACGACCGTCGGCGGCGCCGACGGTAGGTTCACCCACTCAAGCGCGGCATGCATTGCGGAAAACTGCGGCGTCGCTTCCGATACGGTGTCCCGCGCATTCGCCGCATTGGTAATGATCACGACTTTTTTGGGGCGGGAGTTGGCAAGGGACACGGTGTAGGCGGCCGCAAAGTCAAGCGCTCCCGCAGGGTTGGACGCGACTGCAACAGATGTCTCATGGAGAGACCTCACCGCCGACATTACGGCCGAGAGGTCGTCATTGCCCATGATCCGGCGGGACATTTCTACAGAAGCCGCGCCGTTAAAGCCTATCAAATGAAAGGTGTCGCCGAATTTAATCTGTTCTTTTATAAATGTTCCGGTAATAAAAGCCTTGACTTCATCGCTTGCGTTTGTTTTATCTACCAGTACAATAATATCGTAGGGTCCCCGAACTTGTCCGTAGCATAAAGAGAATGTGTATAAAAAAAATAGCAATCCCCATAGTTTTTTCAAGGCTTCTCAAAAATTTTCTACAAACCATGAGTCAATCATAAAAAATGGGGCATAGGAGCATTATTCGATGAAAACACGTCTCTTTTTCATTAGGATCTGAGCGGAAACGCCATATCCATTTGGTCATGGCGTTTCCTTATTGTTTGCGCAGTTCCCCAAGCGCTCTAATCCACACCTTATGTTCCATTTGTTTTTCGTCCGTTGAACTCATGGGTACAAAACAACATAGAAAAAACTGTTTCAAACCCTCGAAACGGTCTCTCCCACACTATAGTTCTACGGCGGAAATAAGTTTCACCGTATATGACACTTTGTCGTCGCTTATCGCAAACTCAAAAGTATCTTCCACCGACTTATTCAGTAGGGAACTGCCGAACGGCGAAAGATAGGAGATGATTTTGTTTGCAGGATCGGATTCCCAAGGACCCAAAATTATAAATTCTTCTTCCTCATTAGTATTGTTGTTGTGGAGCGTCACCTTGTCGCCGAATGACACGCGTTTTGTATTCACGGACTTGGGATCGAATATTTGAGCGCGGTCAATTTCTTCTTTCAGCTTGGCGGCCGTAGAATTCAGAATCTCCTGTTTTTCCTTCGCGGCCTTGTATTCCGCGTTTTCACGCAGATCTCCAAGAGAAAGAGCGTATTCGATTTCCTTGGAGTTGGCCGGCACTTCCACGGTTTGGATATGCTCAAGTTGCTTCTGTTTTTCCATATATTTCGCCGCCGTGACAAAGAGTCCCCGCGCAACGGCGGCGGTCTTTTTCTGGCTGTCCAGAAATTTGAAATCCGGGCGCTTGTCGATGATATGGGAACGCAGAGCGAGCTTGTCCGCCGGATCAAGGTTTTTCACATCGTTGAGAAAGGCATAGAGCCTTGTAACTGCGTCGAAGTCCGCCTCGTCTACGAACGAGCGCAACACACCTTCCTTGAACAGAATCGTATGCACTTGCTTGTTGGTCTTGCGGTTCTCGGTCGTATCACGATGGTTCTCAATCTCACGGTACGTTACATCAAAAATACGGATAAGCGTGATGAGTTGCTTCTCAAAAGAGATGTTGGCTTTTTTGAACCACGGCGCGTCGCCGCCGTTCTTGAAAAGCCACACGACCGCATCGCGGTATTCGCGGTAATTTTCAAAACAGGAGGACACAAGAGCCGCGAGCTTGTCCCCAAACCCCGCTTGTTCAAGCGCGTCCAGCATGGAAGGCGACAAAGCCGTAGGGAAGAGCTTGAGGTAGATGTCCGTCCAGTTGGGAACAAAGAGTTTGACATGCCTAAGAAAATCTTCCCGCAACGCTGTGTCTTTCAGGTTGAAAAACAACTCTGAGACGTTGCCAATTCCGTCAAATATGTCGGTGAAATTGATGTCAAGCTTCATTCCCAGTTGGGGAAATTTTCCGGCCAAAGCCTTTACGATGAGGTAGGAAGCCACGACCTGCTCGTTTGCCTGCGGCCATGACTTTAAATAACCTGTAAAATACGAGAGCATTTCAGAAAAATATTCGGAGTCCGTCTCGAAATTTTTTTGAGATGTCCATTCCATCAGGGTTTTGGCACGGTCAAAAAACAATTTCTCAGCCTTGAACCTGTTGTACAGCTTCTCTTCAATAGTGATGGGGTGTTCGCGCGCCGTATAAACATCCGCATTGTCCGGCGAAACGCCAAAAGATGGATTCGTGTTCAGAATCTGTTTCGCCTTGGCTGTCCAACTCGACCATTCGCCCGCTGAAAGCACGGAAGGCGAAAGCTCTTCCTTTATTCTTTTCATAGAGCAGGCGTTGCCAAAGCTCTTTATCACGATTTTCAACGCCCACTCAATATCATCCTTCACTTTTTCGTAGAGTTTTTCCTTTTTCCATGTGGCTTTCAGCACCCAGATATGATTCTTCGACAGGGTTTGCAAGGCGTTGACCGCCATTTTCAATGACATAGCGTGCCCCCGCTGTTTGGCGAAGTCAATGACAATCTCATCACCCTTGATATGCGCTATGCGCCCCACGCCCCACGTCCGGTGGCACACGAAATTGCCCTTGTCAAAGGCGATGTGTTTCTCAAAATCCATAATGGCTTCGTGTACATTCCGATAATTCTGCTCTAGATTGGAAATACGGATGTATTCGTTAAGTTGACTATGCTTCTCATATTTTTTTTTGTAACACAAGACAAGCTCTTTTCGCGCCTGATTATCCCGTTCATCGTAATCAAGGATGAGTTTCAGGATATTGATGGCGGTGTCAATGTCGCCGCGCTTCGCGTAGAAACCGTACACGCTTTGCAGGAGCAGAATAGCCTTGTCTTCGCTGATGGTTTTTGCGGTTTTTTTTGAAACATGCAGGAAGAATTCAATATCTTCGGGACAGTAGTCAAGGAGTTTTTCCCAAATTTCCCGCGTATTTGAGAAAAGCTGTTTATTGATGTAGCGGTGCAGACTCTTTTTGTAGTAATCAATGGCAACCTCCATATCGCCCGCTTCTTCATAGTGGTCGGCAAGCGACTTTACAATATCGGCTTCCTCAAAATCAACCTTGACCAACCGCTCCCAGATGGCAAAGACTTTCTCTTCATCATCGTCGTTTTTATAACACCCGGCAAGGGTGCGGAGCGCAAATTTAGATTCGCCATAGTCCAAAATCCGTTCACACAGGTACTGAACGATGTTCCACTTGTGATTGTCCGCAAATATGGCGACGAGACTGGTAAGCGCAACATCGTCAATAAGCTGGCGGGACAGGGCGATCATGCCGGAAAGGTACAAGGCGATAATGCTGGTCTTCGTATGAACAAGGTGTTCATCACACAGTTTTTTAAGCTCGTCATAGGCTTTTTCTTCCTGCGCTTCTTTCAAGAGGATATCCATGTCCTTGAATTGATTTGTAGAATAATTACTCAATGTAGAACGGGTCCATTTTTCCTCGTTCAGCATTTCCTGCACGTTTTTCAGCAGCGTTTCCGACATTGCTTCACTCCTTAATTCCGATACAATTCGTAAATAGCGGGATCGATGACTCTTATTTTAAGCATGGTTTCTTCTATTAAAGCTGGGTCTTCCCGCGCGTTTTCGTAGTGATCTATGAGCCAGAAATACCGGTTAATGAGCCGCGGCTTTGAATATATGATGTTTTCAGGGCGATTTTTCACATCGTTTTCAAAAGAAAAAATAGACTGCTTCAGCCTTCCCGCCTCTATCTGCTTCAATTCCCGTTTAACCGAAAAAACTCCCAACAAATTCCCATAAATCGGCATCCATTCCAGCGTTTCAATATCGCTGTAACCTAAACTCTTCACCTTGTCACGCAAGCGTATGATGAATTCCGATTCCATGAAGCGTAAATCGACGGCTTGAGGATCAAGAAAAAACGCTTCCCTAAACAGCACCTTTGCATAGCGGGTCTCTTCAAGCAACGCGTTTACATCGGCAAGCTCCGAGATGGTTTCCGCGTCGTCCCGCTTGAGGCTGGCGGCCTGCTCAAGGAACTTGAGCGCCAACTCGTAATTGCCGCAACCCTTGTAACAGCGCCCAATTTGAAGCAAAAGCGCCGGCTCCTGCCGCAGATCCTGCTGGCTCTTTTCTTTTTCTACGACTTTCTGAAAATGTTGCAGGGCGGTCGCAAAAACAAACCGTCTTATCGCATAGAGGCACATTTCATAATTCTGGCCAATTCGCTCCAAAAACGCGTAAAACGGCTTCCATTGTGACAAAATAAATTCTCCTTTTTCGTATGCGCCGCTTGAAGGTTCCTCGACCTGCTTTATTTTGCCCATCCACCAATTCAGACATTTTAACGTATGCACTACTTCAGGATGTTCATAATCAATTTTCATCGCTTCGTCTAATGCGGCTACAGCTGATGTCGCATTAGACGCTTTCAAGCTGTCGTAGGCTTCTTGGATAAGCCTTTCTACGGAATTATTCATAGACTCTTTGCTTAGTATATAGCAAAAAAGGCGTTTTTGCAAGAGGGGCGAATGTTATTGTTTCACCAAATTATTTTCTTTCAGTGTGGCTTCAACGCTCTGCCATTCATACACGCAGTACAGCCATGACGGGGCTTCTTCAAAATCTCTCAACAACGCGCCGGAGTCCCGTACAGGACAAAGCTCCTCGGGAAGAAGACTGCTGGTATACGTCCTATTCCACCTGACGCTTTCCGCCTGCGACCATTCAGCGTCTGTTTCCGTATAAGTTGCCGGACGTGCGCCCGGCGGCGCCAGTTCGGGAAAGAGGATGGGTTTCCAGTACGCCTCAAAAGCCTTGACATCCGAAAACTGCTGTCCATTGACATGTCCGCCGGAGAATACGCGCATCCATTCGGCAAGGGCGGCGATGCGATCCGCGCGGGCGCGGACGCTCGCAAGGGCTTCTTCACCTGCGCGTTTGTCGTCGTTATGGAGGATTTTCGCCGAAATGAACGCGCCGGTCTTAATGGAGCCGTCTATGTCCAGATACGCGGTGTTTCCGCTTATACGAAAGGCGCCGGAACCGGCCAACGTTTGTGTCCATTCGTTCCAACCGGAGTAGGTTCCGCCCACATAATGCAGGGAGGTAAAGAAAAACAAGCCGTTCTGATCGGGTTGTGTGGCGCTGAATTGGAGAAAGGGGAAGTCGTCCAACATAATGAGCAACCCTTCCTCCGGCTGTTTGTCCTGATTTTTGAACCTGATTTCATGCGCTTCAACGGTCTTGCCACGATAACGCGCTATTGTTTTTACGGAAAATGCCGAGCCATCAACCACACGCCCGGCTTTTTCGACCAGTCCCAGACAGCCTGAAAAAGCAAAAGAGAGAAGAAAAAGCGCAAGAATTGTTCTCAAACGCATTGAACAGCTCATGCCTCCAGTGTAACATACAGGATGTCCTTTCACAAGCGCTTTCCTCGATCCAACATTTGCGCAGACGTTTGTTTTAGCGATCCAGTTCCGCGGCTCTTTTGGACGCCTCATACACGGCGTTTATCACGACTCCACGGAATGCGCCCGCTTCCAGCGCGGCGACGCCGGCAATAGTCGTGCCTGCGGGAGACGCGACCATGTCCTTGAGTTCCGCCGGATGTTTGCCGGTTTCCAAAATCATGGCGGCGGAACCCAACGCGGTTTGCGCCGCGTAACGCAACGCCTTATCCCTCGGCAAACCGGCTCGTACGCCTCCGTCGGCGAGCGCCTCAATAAAAAGACCAACAAACGCGGGGCCGGAACCGGAAAGACCCGTCACCGCGTTGAGATATGTCTCGTCCAGTCGATCAACGACGCCGGTTTGCGAAAGCATGCGTCTGATTTCTTCAACCACGCGCTCCGGCGTTTCTGGCGATGGGGCATAGGCTATGACCCCTTTGCCGATGAGCGCTGGCGTGTTCGGCATGATGCGGACAATCGGCGTTTTCCCCACAACAGCCTGAATTCTCGCTATTGACCAGCCGGCGGCCATTGACACGAGAGTCGCCGGGCGCGCGGATGCGGCGCGTTTCCTTATTATAGAAGCAATTTCCGCAAGCGCCACTTGAAGCGCCTGCGGTTTTACCGCGAGAAAAACAATGTCCGCTTTCCGGGCGGCTTCCCCATTTGAACCATACACAGTCGCGCCCATTTGCTCCGCAACTTGTTTCGCCTTGCTTTTATCCACATCCGCAAACCCAATCGCACCGCCGCCCGTAATGCTCGCAACGCCCTTCATGAGCGCGGCGCCCATGTTTCCGCCGCCTATACATGCAATGATCCTATCCATAGGGGCATGATAGCACAGCACGGGGGATTGTGGAAGATGCTTTTGCGCCCACGCTGGATTCCATGTATGGAAAACGGGACGCAGGGCTACTGGCTGCTGGAGATGATAGAAGCGAAGCGTGGCATAGAAAAGATACTGGCTTATGGCGAAACAGGACGCGGCTTTACGTGATCCCCAATCGCGTTCTAAAGAGCGGTCATTCAGGGCGGGTCAGCTTATTCCAAATCCTGTGGAAAGGTTATCTTTTTGTTGGCGGGCGAGCCTCGAATAACGGCGACCTGCCCGCAAAACTCGCCCCAGACCTCGGCGTCATCGGTGTAGACGACCCCCTCCC
>JAIRTS010000152.1 GCA_031254795.1 Treponema sp. | reverse complement strand
GTTTAACAAACCGCTTTTCAATATATGGAACCGCGCAGCGCCGGGATGGTTTCCGCGGGAGACACCGAAACACAAACTCTCGGCCAACCCCCCCCCCCCCCCCCCGCATTCTCCATGTCTACCAAAATGGAACTGGTTGGCGTTAAGGAAAATTCCATCACCCTGGGCAAGAGAGAAAAATTTGTTGTTTACATGACAGGTCATTTCTCCTTCAAGCACGATAATAAATTCAAGTTCTGGGTGCCAATGGCAATCTACGGTATATCCATGAAAGCTGGAAAGCCTCTCGATTATAGAACGTATCGGCAGATTGAATGAAGTGTATGAAATATCTTCCGACCTATCTTCTCGCAAGCGCAATGTAAACATGTTCCCTCCAAAAAATACGATTGTTATAGAAATATAGAAAATGCTGATAGATATTATCAACTATTAAGAATATCCTGATATTGCCATAAATGGCAAGGAGGAAAGAATATGCTTAGAAAAGAGATTTTGCTTGTTGTGGCTATTTTATTAACAGCCACTTTTTCAGCGTGTGAAAAGAGTAAATCTGCGGCGCGCGCGTCGGGACAAATAACCATTAAAGTTTTTTCAAAATTTACCAGATCGGCGCAATGGGCAGGGACTTATTGAACAAACGCTTTTCGACATGTACACCCAAGCCAACCCAAACATAAAAATTGAGGTGGAAGCCTTGGACGACGAAGCCTATAAGACTAAATTTAAAGCCTATGCCGCAGGCAATACTATGCCTGATCTGGTTAATTGCTGGGGTCAGCCTTCATTTATTAATGAGGTGATTGACGCGGGGCTTCTGGCGGAACTCAATCCAGCGGATTACGAGACATACGGTTTCATGAAGGGTTCCTTGGACGGTTGGAGCAGAAACGGCAAACTATATGGACTTGCCCGTAATACCGATATAATCTGTTTTTACTACAATGAAAAGCTGTTTAAGGATAATGGATGGAGCGTTCCCGCAACGTATGATGACCTTCTCACGTTGGGAGCCGCCATCAGAGATAAGGGTTTTATTCCGGTGGCTATGGATGGCGGGGACAAGTGGCCTCTGGCCATTTATCTGACAGACTTGATTGCCAAGTTGAACGGACCCAACACTAACGCCCTGTTGATTAATGCGATAGAGACAGACTGGTCGAATCCTCTTCTTTTAAAAGCGGCGGCAATTCTGCAAGATACCGCCAAATCGGGGATTTTCCAGAATGGATTTGAAAATGCCGACTATGGAACCGCAATGAATATGTTCACATCAGGGCAGGCGGCGATGTTTTATATGGGAAGCTGGGAAATGAGCATGGCTAATAATATGGATTATTCTCAGGAATTTCGGGATAATTTGAGGGTATTCCTTATGCCGGTCATAAACGAAGGCGCCGGAAGGTCTACGGACATTTGCGCTTGGAATGGCGGCGGTTACGCGGTTACCGCAAAAAGCGAAGTTCGGGAAGAAACGATAAAGTTGCTCAATTATATGTTCCGCCCCGAAAACTGGAACCGGCTTACATGGGAGAAAAACATCTGTATGTCAGCCCAGAATTTTTCGGTTTATCAGACGGGCAATGAGACGCCGGTACAGAAACAGATACTGCAATATATGGCGGACGCTACATCGATCAGCGGGACTACATTAAACGATTTGGGGCTTGCGGAATTCAAGACAAGGAGTGAGGATCTCATACAGCAGTTGTCTATTCAGTCTATAACGCCATCGTCATTCATCAGGCAGATGGACTAGGCGAGGAGACTGTGAACAAATTATACAGCGACAAGCTTGTTATTACGACGCTGATCCTACCTAGTCTGCTTGTATTCTTTTTGGCTGTTTTTGCGCCAATATTGCTAAGTGTTTATTATGGTTTCACCAATTATAACGCCTTGGGAAACCCGATGTTTATCGGACTGGCAAATTACGCGGAATTAATCAAGGATGGTGTCTTTTGGCTTTCCTTGAGAAATTCCCTGGCACTGGCGGCGGGCTTTATTATCATTCAACACCCTTTGGCTATGATCACCGCCGTCATCCTTGATCGGATGGGCGGGAAGCTAGAGGGAATTTTTCGTTGTATTTATTTTATCCCTAATGTCATTTCCGTGGCGGTTATCGCTTACCTTTGGCGGCTTATCTATGAACCCAATTTTGGACTTTTAAATACAGTAATCAAGGCTTTAGGCGGAGAAGGCGCAATAAATTGGCTTGGCCACGGAAACGCGATTTGGTCGGTGTTGATCGTTCTTATCTGGCATGGATTTGGTTGGGGGATGCTCATTTATTACGCGGGTCTCAAGAACATCAGCCCTGAGCTTTACGAGGCGGCGTCCATCGACGGTTGCAATCAGAAGCAGGCTTTTTTTTATATCACGCTGCCCCTAATCCGTCCGGTGATACAGGTAAACGTAACATTGGCGATTATATCCGCTCTCAAGCAAATGGAAACAGTGTACCTTCTTACCAACGGCGGACCCGGAAATGAATCTCAATTTTTGGGGAATTATCTTTACAAACAGGCTTTTAACGCCTTCCGTTATGGCTATGGAAACTCCATTAGCGTTGTTTTCATCTTTATTTGCCTAGGCGCGACGGTGACGCTGAATCGAATTTTCCGCAAAACGGGCGCATAGGATGTTGAACATGAATTTTTCAGGAAGAAAGGCTGTTTTATTTCTTATTCTTTTTATTATAGCCGCAATTCAGCTTTTTCCCCTTGTCTGGCTTCTGGACTTTTCTCTTGCTTCAAGCTCAGAGATGTTTACACGGGGAATTTTGATCAAACCAGAACAAATCAGATGGGACAATTATATGAAGGCTTTTAGAGATGGACATTTTCTTCTCTATTTAAAAAACAGCCTTTTGATCAATACGCTAGCAGTTTTTTTAGTTCTGTCGTTTTCCGTCATGGCGGCTTTCGCGTGTTCTCGAATGCGTTGGCAGCTTGCCCCGCTGGTTCGCAACATCATCCTTTTGGGCATGATGATACCCATACACGCCACTATCCTTCCCAATTATATTATTTACAACGAAATAAGGCTTATTGACACAGTCTGGGCGATACTTGTTCCTTATGTGGCTTTTTCTCTGCCCCAAGGACTGTTTCTCATATCGGGTTACATGGATTCAATCCCACGAGAAATCGAAGAAGCGTCAATTATTGATGGATGCGGCATATTCCGGCTTATTATGGTCATCATCACCCCTATGCTTAAAGTCCCGTTAGTCACAGTGTCAATTATGACGTATCTTAACAACTGGAATGAATTCATTATGGCCGTCACGTTCCTTTCCAGCCGGACATGGAAGACGTTGCCTTTCTCAATACTGGAATTTACGGGACAATATCGCTCCGATTATGCGGTTCAATTTGCGGTTATGGCGCTGACTGCGGCGCCGGCGATACTGATATACATTATTTTGAATAAACGCATCACTAAGGGGGTGGCGCTTGGAGCGATAAAAGGATAAAATAGCCGCTATAAATACGCTGATCACAGTGATATAATCTGAGGAGGAAAATATGGAGCGTGATATTAAACGATTGGTTAGTCAGTTGACGCTTGAAGAAAAAGCTGGATTGTGCGGCGGCGAGGACTTTTGGCATTTGCGAAACGTAGAAAGATTGGGAATTCCACGTGTCATGGTAAGCGATGGACCACACGGACTTCGCAAGCAAAAAGATAATCCCGATCATTTGGGGCATAACGACAGCATTAAAGCCGTTTGCTTTCCTGCGGCTTGCGCGACAGGCTCTTCTTTTGACAAAGAGCTTCTTTATAAAATGGGAATGGCGCTTGGGGACGAATGTCAGGCGGAAGGCGTGGCGGCGCTTCTTGGTCCCGCTATAAATATAAAACGCAGCCCGCTTTGCGGGCGCAATTTTGAGTATATTTCCGAAGACCCCTACCTTGCGGGCAAGATGGCGGCGTCTTTTATTCAGGGGGTGCAGAGCAGGAACGTCGGGACAAGTTTAAAGCATTTCGCAGCCAATAATCAGGAATTTTTCCGAACGACCGTTGATGTCATCGCCGACGAACGAACGTTGCGTGAAATGTACCTGTCCGCTTTTGAAATAGCTGTCAAAGAATCCCAACCGTGGACAGTGATGTGTTCATACAATAAAATAAACGGAATCCATTCATCGGAAAATCAGTGGTTGCTTTCCGAGGTTCTGCGTGACGGATGGGGTTTTAAGGGCTTCGTTGTAAGCGACTGGTATGGAACAAGCGACCGCATAGCGGGCGTTAAAGCCGGCTTGGATCTTGAGATGCCCTATTCAGGCGGACACAATGACAAGGCGCTTGCCGAAGCGGTGAAAACCGGCGCCCTTCCAGAAACGATCCTGGACGCGGCGGTTGAGCGCATTTTGACGTTGATATTTAAATACACCGACAACCGGATGCACGTGAAATTCGATCATGACGCGCACCATGCTCTTAGCGCGGAAATCGAAAAGGAAAGCGCCGTTCTTCTGAAAAACGAGGGAGGTCCTCACCACGGGCTGTTGCCGCTCAAAAAAGACAAAAAGGTCGCGTTTATCGGCGCGTTTGCCGACAAACCTCGTTTTCAGGGCGGTGGAAGCTCCCATATCAATGCGTACAAGACGACAAGCGCGCTTCAGACGGCAAAAACGCGGGGCATTGCGGTGGATTATGTAGAGGGCTTTCCGGCTGACAGGGACGTTCAAGACCCCGCCGCGCTCAAAGCGGCGGTCGAGGCGGCGAAACGAGCCGATGTCGCGGTTGTTTTTGCGGGACTTCCCGATGTTATTGAAAGCGAAGGCTACGACAGGGAAAACATGAGGTTGCCTGAATGTCAAAATGCCGTTATCAACGCGCTCGCTGAAGTACAGCCAAACATTGTTGTTGTTCTTCATAATGGATCGCCGGTAGAAATGCCGTGGATAGACAAAGCGCAGTCCTTGTTGGAACTGTATCTTGGCGGTCAGGCTGTGGGAGAAGCGGCGATAAGCCTGCTTTTTGGCGAGGCGAATCCTTCCGGCAAACTCGCCGAGACGTTCCCGTTGCGCGTTGAAGACAACCCCTCTTACGAAAATTTCCCTGGCGACGGCAAAACGGTTTATTATAATGAAAACGTCTTCGTCGGTTATCGTTATTATGATTACCGGAAAAAGGACGTTCTTTTTCCCTTTGGCCATGGGCTTTCCTACACTGCATTTCAATACAGCAATATGGAGATTGAGAAGCCTTCAATACAGTTTGTCAATGGCTCCGAGACCATTACGGTGAGCGCCGATATCACCAACATCGGCAAGGTCGCCGGCAAAGAAGTAGTCCAACTGTACATTGAAGATACAACCAGCGCCGCGATTCGTCCACTCCGTGAGCTTAAAGGCTTCGAGAAGGTGAGCCTTGCGCCGGGCGAGACAAAGCGAGTGGTTTTTACATTGGACAAGCGTTCGTTCGCCTGGTACCATACCGAGCTCGGCGGCTGGCACTGCGCTTCAGGCGAATATGTCGTCGTTATAGGGGCTTCCTCACGAGATCTGCGTCTAAGCGCCGCAGTACAGGTTGTTTCCAATGAATATCCTCCACTCCATGTTGACTGGAACACCACTGTGGACACCCTGCTCAAAGATCCGCGTACCAAGCAAACCGCTGAGAAAATTGTCGCGCGATATTTTGATCAATCGAAACGGGAGCTAAGTCTTGAGGCGCTTGGAAGCGGCGACAAGTGGAACGAACGGGCGTACTTCGAGGCGCCTCTGCGTCATTTATATATGACCAAGGGCATACCTTATGAAGAAGTTGAAAAAATAATAGAGACGTTTAACAACCTGCTCAGGCGAGAGCGTCCCGTCTGATCGCCGCTTCGTGTATGGGAGGAATGGACCGTCCTACAACCGGAACACATCCAGCACGACGTCCATCCTCTTGTCACACGGCTTTGTAGGGACGCGCTCAACAATCTGAGCGGGCATGCACAGCCCCACACTGAAGTAAGGCAGGTTTTGCGCGTCCAATTCAGCGAAGAACCGGTCGTAATAGCCCTTGCCGCGCCCCAGCCTGTCGCCGTTCCTGTCAAAGGCAAGGCCGGGCGTTATAACGAGGCAGGGAAAATGCCCTGGCGACAGCGCATTTCGGGAATCCGCATCCCGCGGCTCCCGAATGCTAAACGCTCCGGTCTCCCATTGCCCGTTGAGATCATGTTCAAATATTTGAAAAAATTGCAGTTTGTCGTCAATAATTTTCGGGACAAAAACATCCTTCCCGTCATAGAAAGCGCGTTCCAAAAGAGGAGTGGTGTCTATTTCATATTTCATTGAGAGGAAAAGCAGTATAGTTCCATGCCGCTTCCAGCAGGGAAGCCCGCCTATGCCGCATGCGGCGACGCCTGCGGCATAGGTCTCGGCAGGGGACGGCTTTAGATTCCGCATCCTTTGCCGCAATAGTGAACAACCGTTTAGATGCGCCGCGTTCCTCCCGTCTTCAAACCGGCTTCGTACAGCTTTCCGCAAGCCAAGAACATCGGCAGTTTCGTACCGGCGAGGATAATGTCCGAATCATTCGCCATATCAATCATGTCACGGCTTGGCGTCTTGCCCCGTACAAAAATAATACAGTGTATGTCCAACAATTCCGCAGTTCTGATAACTTGCGGATTTACCAGTCCGGTTAAAAGAATAACCTTGTCCTTTACAAAAGCCATCACATCGCTCATAAGATCGGCTCCACAGGCGGATGCCACTTCCATATCGGATATATCTTCACCGGAAAAAAACTGCCCTTCCAGTATTGTCACCGCGTCAGCTACGGTCATATTTCCCCCATTAACCTACTTTACCATAAAAAAATTTTTGATTCAAGCGGCGAGTAAAAAAACTACACTCCTTCTTTGACGATCTCGATTTTGATGCCGTCATTTAAATCGGGATCAGCCTTGGGAGGGACCGTGACCTTAAGAACGCCATTCTTGAACACGGCTTTTACATTCTCCTGATCGTATTTATCCTGCGGAACAAAGTATTTCTGCTTTTCAATATTTTTAAACTTGAGTCTGCGTTTGAAATACCGGTAACTGCCACCGCTCGCGTTGACTTCAGCCTCCGCCACGTTATCTTCATTTTGCGGCTCGTCTCCGATTTTAGCGGAAAAAACCATATAATCGCCCTGGAAGGATAGATTTATATTTTTCTCGTCAAAACCTGCAAGAGCAAACTCAAACACCATGCTCCTGTCGCTCGTCATGTAAACGTTCATGGGCGGATAGGCGTAATTCGCGTAATAATCAATGTTTTCATCAAACGGCCAACGTGAATTGCCATTTCGCCCCGCGTGGTCATCGCCAAATCTGTTAAAATTTCTACTAAATTCGTCATGCAAATCACGAGCGGCCTCAAAAATTTCATCAAATACAGCGCCCATATCCGTGTACCCTTTCGCGCTTTTCATACAACTCTCCTTTGCGCCCTCGGTTGCGATCCCGTGCGAGCGCGTCTACCGACCTTATGTCCGGCTGAATTGACCCTCTCAAGAGCGGTCGTTGGGTTTTCTTCCCTTTCTTTGTACAATATATCATACTTTTGGAGCATAAGCAAGCGTTATTTTGAGATTTTCTCAAAACTTCAATGCCCGGAAGACCTAATGGAAGGCTCTTTTGGCTGGAAGAGCGGATTCTATGCCCGGATTTGCTCCATAGAGCTCGTTATCCAGGATTCTCCATGCCGCTTGCCTTTAAAAGCGCTGTATAACTCGCAGGAATCGCGCATTAAAATAAGATAGAGCTGTTTTGAAACAGCTTCATACGCACCTTGGTCACGTTATTTCCGCGCAGATCCTAACGATATGAGGGCGGCTTTTATCCGGGGACCGCTTCCGCAACGCATAAACGGCGAATCCCGCGAAGAACAAGCCCGCGACGCCCGCGACTCCCCGCGTTCCGTCTCCCGATAAGGGGAAAAAAACAGCGACAAGCGCAAAGCCTGCGGTAAAGCCAACAAACAGCGGAAGCAGTGACAAAAGCGTCTGCCGGACAAGCGATTGCTTCGCTGTCGTTGTCTCCACAAACTGACCGGGAGAAAGCTCCAGTCCCGTCCGGTTCTCCACAGCAATGAGTTGGGGTTTTCGGCAATGCTCCTGCGTCATGCAGCCGAAACAACCCGTCTGTTCAGGCGACAAGAAGACAGTCCTTCCTTCTATGCTATAGATTTTGCCCTTCATGATCCCTTCCTCCCGCGATGGGGAGTCGCACTCGTTCTATGGAAAGCGCCTTTCCGTTCTTGTCCACATCAAGCAGAACGCCCTGCAATTCCAGCCTCGCCCATGTTTCTTTTGTCCAATCGGGAATGCCGGTGAGGTACTCCTGGATGCAGGTCTGCGCGTCGGCGCCGCCCACGGAGTCGACGCTGCCCGTCCGCCCCGCGTCGGTGATAACTGCGGTTCCTTTCGGCGACACGGCTTCGTCCGCAGTCTGGACGCGAGTATGAGAGCCTATGACCGCAGCGCAAAGTCCGTCCGCGACGGCAAAAAAGGCGCGTTTTTCCGCAGTCGCGCCCGTGTGAAAATCAACGATGACGATGGGGGTTTCCTTGTGGAGCCGCTCCAAAAGCGACGGCAGACGGGCGGCCGGATTGTCGCCATGCATACGCGAAAACCCGCTCTGCCCTATGATCACGGCCACCACGATCTTCGCCACGTCCAATTTGTAAATATAGGAACCGTAACCGGGCGCTTCGATATTGAGGTTGCCGGGACGCAGCACGTACGGCATTTTATCAATGTTTTCAACCAGATCCTTTTTATAAAAGGCGCATTCGCCCAGCGTGAGCGTATGTACGCCGAGTTTGTGGAGGTACGCCGCGTGATTCCGCCCCAGTCCGCCGCCCCCGGTCGCGCCGTCCGCATTCGCAACAACAAAGTCGACGCGCTTCCGCTTTTTCAGTTCCGGCAAGCCCTGTTTTACGGCGAACACGCCTGCTTTCCCGACTATTTCCGCAATATACAAAATTTTCATGTTTATAAAACTCCATTCTTTCCCATTCCATCGACGCTTCCCGCTCAATTTCTCAAGCTATAGCCGCGTCAGCGAGCTATAGCCCGCATAGCCCGGTCAACCTCGGACGCCGCTTGGAGATCGTTCAGTTCCGTATACGCATCCCGTAGATTGTAGAGCGCGTCATAGAAAAACGGGGACAAAGCCACGGCTTCTTCAAAACACCGCCGCGCGTCCTCATACCGTTCCTGATTAAAATAGACAACGCCCAGGTTGTTCAAGGTCTCGCTTTTCCGCTCTCCCTCAAGCGCCCGCGCATAACAACGCTCCGCAGTTTCAAGCCGTCCGCTCTCATAGTGAACGAGTCCCAGCGCGGCCCATGCGTCGCTGAAACCCGAACGCAACGCAATCGCTTTTTCAAAACATCTGGACGCGGCTTCGTAATTTCCGGTTTTCTGCTCGGACAGCCCTTTGTTCAAATGCAGAACCGGATTGTCTTTGTCAAGGGAAATCGCTTTGTCAAACACGGCTATGGCTTCAAACGGCTCGCCTGCCCGGGTTAAGGCGATGCCGGCGCGATTCAAATCAGAAGAGCTTTCCATAAAAAAAGTATAACCGGCAAAGCGATTCATCGCAAGAGACGCTTGCGTGTATGTTCACATCCCGCCCATTTTTATATTGCATGGAAATGCGTCTTGATTTTTTTAATGAGGCTGTCACAAAACTAACCCGAACCTTTTGTTCGCGGAACGCAATTCGCAAACGTAGCTCGTGTTTTGGAACAGGTTCCAATGCCTATCTTTTCACAATGTCTGACTGTAAGGCGTAGGGCGCGATCCGAAATTTTTTTTAAAAAATTCCACTTGACAAAATTATTAATGTTTAGTAGTATATCCTTACTAAGATTAATTCTTAATAAGGACGCGCACTATTGGTTAGGAAAACTATCCAGCAACGTCTTGTTTTGGAGACGGCGCAACGCCTCTGCCATCCAAGCGCGGAAGAGATTTATCAGGTTATTGTTCGAAAACACCCAAACATAAGCAGGGGAACCGTGTACCGCAATCTGCATAATCTCACCGCTTCCGGCATATTGGGACGAGTTCTCATACCGAGCGGGGCCGAGCGATTCGACATAACCACGCCGCCTCATTACCATGCCGTATGCAAGTGTTGCGGCGCCGTGCAAGACGCGGCGCTTCCTTATCAAGAACAGATGCAGAACGCCGCATCAACATGCGACGGCTTCGTACTTGAGACACACGACATCATTTTTTGGGGAATTTGCAAGGAGTGCGCGGCGCGGAGCGATCATGGGGAAAAAGAGCCAACCGGTTGAGCCGACCAGTTGGCGGACGCCATCTTCTATTATGGCATATCATGGATAGTATATCCATTATAGCATATCATCTTTATTGAAGGAGAACTTTATGGAACTCAAAGGGTCAAAGACCGAAAAAAATCTGCAAACAGCGTTTGCAGGCGAATCACAGGCGCGTAACAAATACACCTATTACGCCTCAAAAGCCGAGAAGGAAGGCTATGTGCAAATCGCCGCTCTTTTTAGGGAAACGGCGGACAACGAAAAAGAGCATGCGAAACTGTGGTTCAAATTGTTGCACGGCAATGATATTCCCGATACAACCACCAACCTGAAAGACGCCGCCGCCGGTGAAAACTACGAGTGGACCGACATGTACGCCGGTTTTGAAAAAGACGCCAAAGAGGAAGGCTTCACCCAAATCGCGGCCATGTTCAAAATGGTCGGCGCCATTGAGAGAGAACACGAGGAGCGTTACCGCAAACTCCTCGCCAATGTGGAAGGCGGGCTCGTTTTCTCCCGCGACGGCGATCAGACGTGGATTTGCTCCAACTGCGGCCACATTGTCATTGGCAAGAAAGCTCCTGATGTGTGTCCCGTTTGCAACCACCCCAAGGCGTATTTCCATATCAGGGCGAATAATTATTGAGCTTGTCCTGAAAGCGAGAGCTAAGCCCCGCCGCTTGCGGCGGGGCGGTTCATCTAATCCATTGCCGCGTGGGCGCGCCATGTTCAACGGTGTCTTTTAAACAACCGCTTGTTTTGAAAAAAGGTTTATTATAATCCTTGACTAAACCCAACCGAACATATAGTATAAAGAAGTGAGTTTTTTCAAAACGCGCCCTTCCTTGGCCGCTTGTTTTGAAAAAGGCTCAAGTGTGAATGCATCCTAAACCCTGGACAAATTAGGGAGAAAAAGCGGTGATTATTACTTACGGAAGACCCCGTGTATTAGGCAGAATAGTCGTATTGTTGTTGCTCATTATCGCCATGGCGGCAGGTGGACTCGTATGGTTCGATTACCTCAACGTGATTGATGTAAAGGGACTGCTCGCGCCGGTATACCGGTTTTTTGGACGTGAAGCGCGATCTCAGCAAACGATGAGTGTGGATGAACCGCTTTCATTGGATTCGGAACGGCTTGCGGTGCGGCTTGAGGCGTTGAATTTACGCGACCTCGAACTCGAAAAATACGAACAGGATCTACAATCTCGTCAGCAAGAGATTGAACAAATGGCCAAAGAGTTGGAAGAACGACAGAAATCGCTTGACGAACGGGAAAATTCATTCAATGCTTCAATCAAAGACGCCGAAAATAAAGATAAGAATGTTGAACAGAACGCGCGCTATTTGACCGGTATGCCGCCGCAGAACGCGGTGGAGATTATTGGGAATATGGACGATCAGGATGTAATAGACATTTTTCGGAAGGCTGAAGAAATCGCTCAGGCTGAAGGCTCTTCTTCCATTGTATCGTACTGGATTTCGCTCTTGCCCCCTGAAAGGGCGGCGACATTGCAGCGCAAAATGGCAGGCAGACCTCAGAGTTTGAATTAAACGGCTACCCGCGCCGCATAATGCGATGTGGGTAGCGGGCGAGATTTAGTCCTCCGTAAAGAGTGAGGAGGACGGATTGCAACTTCAGGTGTCCGCTCAAACAGGCAGCCAAAAAATTTCAGAACAAAATGAAGTTTCCGCAGTTTCAAAAACGGGCGGTAAAATGGGCAAAAATAACAAACTGGGCGCATTCGCTAAAATGCTCGCCGGTTTGCGCGTTGCATTGCCCCAAGATTCAGCGGGTGGCGCCGGAGAGACAGGCGAGGCGGTAAAGAGCCGTGTTCAGCAACTCGTGGCGCGAAAAAACCAGCCAAAGGCTTCGCAAAGCGCGCAAACGCGGGAAGTTCTTTCCATCGCGGAGCAAGCTCCGGTAGAAAGCAAGAAAAAAAATTCTTCTCGACAACAGGAAGCGCGGGGAATAGAGGCTCTTTTTGCAAATAAAATCCAAGATTCCGCCGGAAAGACCCAAAAAACAGCCTTTTCTCTATCCGGGACCGAGCAAGGCAAAAAAGAGATTTCCGTCAACGCGTCGCGAGACGCGCTTCCTAAAGCCGCTTCCACGCGCGCTCATGCGCACGCCTCCGCACACACTCCGGCGCGTACCCCGACGCGCGCTTCCACTCCCGCGAGCGATCAGGAAGCGGCGCTCCCGGTCGCCGCCGGCTCGCCGTCTTTGAAGCCGTCCGCCGAAAAGGACGGCAAGAACGCCGCCGAAACCGCCCTAAAAACCGGCGGACGGAAAAAAGAAGCCGCCCCAAGCGCCGGCGAAATCCCCCCCGGCATGGCGACGGAAGCGCCTCTTTTGGCAAAAGAAGCGCTTCCGCAACGCCAGACGCAGAAAACGGATGGCGATGGAAGGGTCGCAAAGACAAAACGCAAGGACAGATTCAACGTTGAGATACACGACGCGCGTACTATAGATTCCTCAACCACGCGCCCGCAGCAGCCCTTGCAGGCGAGCGTCGTTCGTACGGACACTACTGAAATAACGCTCGATCTGAATCATGCCCAAGACGCGCCGGAATCCGAAGCACCTGATAAAGCGAACGCGAGCCGGAATTTCGCCGATATGCTTTCGCGCGCGCTCGTCGACACGCTGTCAAACGACATCGTGCGCCAAGCCGCCATCGTGTTGCGGGATGGCGGGCAAGGCACGATACGGCTTTCTTTAAAGCCGGAAACGCTTGGAAGTGTAAAGATACGACTCGAATTGGCCGAAAACAAAATAACGGGTACTATTTTGGTTTCCAGTGAAGAAGCCTATCGCGCTTTTGAAAAAGAAGTTCACACGCTGGAACAGGCGTTTAAGGAAAGCGGCTTTGACAGCGCGGAATTGAATACAACCTTCGCTTCAAGTGATGGCAGAAACGGCAGGCAGTGGGACGACGCTGAGACAAGGCAGTATTTTTCCGAACGCTTTGTGGCGGAACGCTATGACGCGGTGGAAGCGCAGGAATCCGCCCATGTTTTGGGAACCGGCTGGGAACCTGAGCAAAGAGTCGCGGTTAATATGTTTGTTTAGAAAAAACAGGGAAAACAGGAGTATTGGAAGAAAATGATTAAAGCGGTTTTAAGCGCGCAGGAACAGGCGGAAATCGCCCGCATCGTGCAGGAACACAATCAAACTGTGAATAACGGCAGGGCGCCTCAGCAACAGTTGGGAAAAGACGATTTTCTTAAATTGCTCATTACCCAGCTTTCGTATCAGGATCCGACGGCGCCGATGGAAGACAAAGAATTTATCGCGCAGTTGGCGCAGTTTTCCACGCTCGATCAGATGACCAGCATGGCGTCCGATTTTTCAAAGCTGAAATCCATGCTGTCCGCAAGCGAGGCGTCCAGCGCTCTCGGCAGGAATGTGGACATCATCGACAACGACACGCTGGTGCAAGGCGCGGTGAAAGCCGTCGCGCGGGGAGAAGAGACGCCGCTTGTGATGGTGAACGGACAGTATTATAACTGGGAGCAGGTGACAAAAATATACGAAGACAACGAATAGTTTTCAAAAATTGAAGGTTGTTGTGAGAGAAAACGCGGGGAATCATGTTCCTGGCTAAAAATGGAGGAAATCTACTATGATGAGATCATTGTATTCTGGAGTGTCAGGTCTTCAGAATCACCAAACAAGAATGGATGTCATTGGTAATAATATCGCGAATATTAACACCACCGGTTTTAAAAGGGGGCGCGTTCAGTTTCAGGATATGCTGTACCAGCAACTTCAGGGAGCGGCGCGACCCACCGACACCTTAGGAGGCGTCAACCCCAAGGAAGTCGGTCTTGGCATGTCAATCGCGTCCATTGACACCATCCATACCCAAGGGTCTTTTCAGTCCACAGGCATTGGCACGGATATTGCGATTAAGGGGACGGGTTTCTTTGTATTGAGAGAGGGCGAAAACCTTTATTATACGCGGGCGGGCGCGTTCAATGTGGACGAGGACGGCACGTTTGTCAATCCGGCCACGGGACTCAAAGTACAGGGCTGGATGGCTCAGGAAATCGAAGGAATGCAGGTGCTGGATGTTTCAAGAAACACCGAAGACCTTGTTATTCCGGTGGGATCAAAGGATCCGGCCAAGGCCACGACGTTTGTGAATTTCGCCTGCAACCTTGACAAACGCCTGCCGGAAATCCCCGTGGAGAATCCCAGCGAATTGCAGATACGGCAGGGAACGTGGACTACCAGCATAAAAGTGTACGACACGTTTGGAGAGGAACACACCCTGCAAATTGAGTTTACCAAGGAGCCGGGTACGCCGAACACGTGGAACGCCGTGGTTGTCGTCGATCCCGAAAGTCAGGATCCCACGAACACCGCCATAGGACTTGGAGCCGACGCTCCGGGCGCGGGCGACGCCAATACTTTTACCGTCACTTTTTCCAACAACGGAACCCTGCTCGCGGCCGCCGACGGCGTAGGCAACGCTTCTGCGGAAGGCAACGTTGTTATGAATGTGGCCTACGATGTGCAAGGCGCTACGGTGGGCGAGGACGGCGGGGCGGTTCGTCAAGAGTTCACCTTGAATCTCGGTACTGTCGGCGGATTCATCAACTCAATCACCCAGTTTGCGGAAACAAGTTCTTCCAAAGCCGTTTCTCAAGACGGATACACCATGGGCTACCTCGAAAGTTTCAAAATCGACCAGAGTGGAATCATCACGGGCGTGTACACCAACGGCACAAACCGCACCATAGGACAAATCGCGCTCGCAAGTTTCACCAACCAGGCCGGTTTGGAAAAAGCCGGGGACACGACCTTTATGGTGTCAAACAACTCAGGCGAGGCTAATATTGGACCTTCCGGCATTGCGGGCAAAGGGAGCATGATCACCGGAACTTTGGAAATGTCCAACGTGGATATGGCGGAATCCTTTACCGACATGATCGTCACCCAGCGCGGTTTCCAGGCGAATTCCCGCACCATTCAGACTGCGGATCAACTCCTCCAGGAGTTGTTGAGTCTGAAGCGGTAGGCTTTACTTTTGCTTTGTAGTATGATATGATAAAGGTGACGCGCCTTAATGGGGTTGAATATTACATCAACCCTCATCAAATTGAATATATGGAGACAAAACCCGACACAACGCTTTTGATGCTGTCGGGTAAGAGTATAGTGGTACGTGAAAAAGTTGAAGTTGTCATACAGCGAATCGTTGAGTACCGCAGACTGATCGGCGCTTTCAAGAACGAGGAGTGATAGATGAACATAGCAACCATAATGGGGCTAGGCGGGTGTTTTGCCATGACGGTTATGGCTATTTATACTTCGGGCGGCTCTATTACGACGTATATGGACCTTCCTTCGTTTTTTATGACGGTTGTTGGTTCTTATTTGGCTCTTTTTACCTTTTCCTCGCTTACAACCGCTGTAGGCATGTGGAGTACGTTTGGCCTCGCTATGAAGAAACCCGATTATAACCAAAAAGGCGTTATTCAGAAACTATTGGCTTTCTCCGATAAAGCCCGCCGCGAAGGGCTTTTGGCTTTGGAAGAAGAACTGGAAGACCTGGATGACGAGTTTATGAAGGGAGGCCTCCGTCTCGTGGTTGACGGAAACGACGCTGAGATGATTCGTACGCTTATGGAAAACGAGCTTAACCAAATACAAGATCGTCACATGTCAAAGATTAGAGTTATAAATATGTGGGGAACCTTGGCGCCCGGACTTGGAATGTTGGGGACGGTAGTCGGACTCATAGCCATGTTGAAAAACCTTGAAGACAAAAGCGCCCTTGGTCCCAACATGGCTGTCGCTCTTATTACGACGCTATACGGCGCCATGATAGCGAACCTCATCTGTATTCCTGTGGCCGGCAAGTTAAGTGGTTATGACGCGGAGGAAACCAAGGTTAAGGAAATGCAAATAGAAGGCATCCTTTCGATTCAAGCGGGAGAAAACACCCGAAACCTTGCGAACAAGCTCCTTTCGTATCTTGACCCGGTGACGCGCAAGGCGGTGGAAGCGGAATCGCTTAAAGACTAGTCGGAGACAAACGTGGCGAAAAAAAAGAGAGAAGAAGAAAAAGCCGGCGGCGACTGGATTGTTACATATTCGGACATGGTTACGCTCCTGCTGTGCTTTTTTGTCGCGCTTTTTGAGCCGAACGAAGCGGACCCTACCCAACTTGCGGCCATGGCGTCCGCGTTTCTTAACTCCGGCATGGGGGCGAGCACGGGCGGCAACACGCTGTCTGCGGGCAAGAGCGCGGACCTTGGCAATACGATTATGTCTCTGCCTTCACAGGATAGGGGGCGGGCGTTGGGAACCGCTATGCAGAAGGCCGTAAGCACTTTCAGCCCTGAAGTGAAGGCGAACAAGGTGCGCATTACCCACGCCGAGCGCGGACTTGTTATAAGCCTCGCGTCCGACGCGTTCTTCGCTCCGGCAAGCGCGCGATTGAATATAGAAGAGACTAGGGCTGTCCTTATCCGGCTGGTTGAGATGCTCAATTCTGACGCGGATGATATGAAGAATCGAAAATTCAGAATTGAAGGACACACCGACAACGAGGCGACGGATCCGAATGGACCGTGGGAATCGAACTGGGAGCTTTCCACAGACCGTTCAATAGCGGTGTTGCATTTTTTGACCGATCTGGGGATGGATGAAAGACGTTTTCAGGTCGCCGGTTTTGCCGACACTATGCCCATCGCTTCAAACACTACGCCGGAGGGGCGGGCGTATAACCGGCGTGTGGATATAGTCGTCCTTGATGAAGGACATTTGTAATGAAGCGGCTTAAAAAGTTGCAAGCTATATAGAAGGAGGTACGCGGATATGGCTGATGACGCTGATGAGAAGACTGATTTTGGCGGTGATGAAGAAGGAGAAGACACCGGTTCCAAGAAAAAAAAAGGCAACGCGCTGGTAATGCTTCTTCCAAATCTGCTCAAATTTGTGGCTATCGGGTTGGGAGCGCTTATTCTAATTGTTACCATATCGGTAATTACGTTTAATATTCTCAATAAGGGCGGAAGATCCCAGACTGTTGTTACGGAGAACGACGCCTATATAGGGACTCGCCCCCAATATTCCATGTTCAGCGCCCTGCCGGTGATACGGGCGACGACGAAGGACCCCTCCCCCTATTCGGTGGTGGTGGAGATTGTTTTGGGATACGATCTTAACAACGCTACGGCGGCGACTGAACTGACAAGCCGGCTTGTGGAATTGCAGGATTTTGTCCGCAACTATTTCAGCAACAAGTACAACGCGGATTTGCAACCTGATAAAGAAGAACAGCTTAAGCATGACCTTCTAGAAAAACTCAACCGGCATCTGAATACGGCAAAAGTGCGCGCTATATTTTTTAAGCAACTTTCAACAATGGAGATGTGACGCGCCGCAATGCGGCCCCTGCTTGGGGGCCGCGGCTGTTTTATAAGGTGGGTGGAGGAGAACATGACGCGGCCAGCGTCCCGTCAATTAGAAAGTGCATAAAAATGTTAAAAATGATTGAAAATCGATCAGAATTTGATTGATATTTTGTAAAAATTAATATAAGATAGTGGCTATGACTGAAGTTTTATCCCAGGATGAAATAGATCAACTACTCACTGCCATAAACGCGGGTGACACGGAGTCGGAAGCATTCAAACCGTCCGCTGAAACGCGTAAAATTAAAATCTATGATTTTAAACGGCCGGACAAATTCTCAAAAGAACAGATACGCACCGTATCTATCATGCATGAGACATTCGCCCGTCTTACAACTACGAGCCTTTCAGCCCAGCTTCGCAGCATGGTGCATGTTCATGTGGCTTCGGTTGATCAGCTTACCTATGAGGAATTCATCCGCTCTATTCCTACACCCACAACCCTTGCTATCATCAACATGGATCCACTCAAAGGAAACGCCATTCTGGAGATAGATCCGGCGATCACCTTTTCTATCATCGACAGGCTTTTTGGCGGCACCGGCACCGGCACCAAGGCGCAGCATGAACTCACCGATATAGAAACGTCTGTTATGGAAGGGATCATCGTTCGAATTCTGGGAAACATGAGGGAGGCGTGGACAACAGTCATCGATCTGCGTCCGCGCTTGGGACAGATCGACACCAATCCTCAATTTGCGCAGATAGTGCCGCCTACGGAAATGGTGGTGCTTGTCACCCTAGAGACGAAGGTCGGCGAGGTGGAGGGCATGATGAATTTTTGTATACCGTACCTCACGATAGAACCAATCATCAGCAAACTTTCAGCCCAATTCTGGTATTCTTCGGTGCGACGGAGCACGACTACAGAAAACCTCAACATATTGAAAGAGAAACTTTCCTCTGTGGAAGTAAGCATGGTGGCCGAGATCGGGCAGATACAGGTGTCTGTGGGCGATGTGATCTCCCTGCAAGTCGGGGATGTGATTCGTCTCTACAATACCCGCATCGGCGATCCGTATTTCTTAAATGTCGGTAATAAAAAGAAATTTCTTTGCAGGCCCGGTGTTATGGGCAAAAAAATGGCGGTGCAGATCATCAAGAAGACAGCCGAACTTGAACACTCGGAACTTGAGGATCTCTCATCTGACGGGGAGGAGATACTATGAGCGATGGAGCTCTTTCGCAAGCGGAAATTGACGCGTTATTATCCGGAGTCGATTCATCGAGTCTTGGAGGAGCGGCAAAGGAGCTTTCCGGTGATGATGGAGAGAGAAAGGCGTTGCAAAAACTGCTTAATGACACCTGTCAAAATCAGAGCAACGCGCTTTCAACCATGACAGGATCGGAAGTTGTACTTAGTGACGCTAACATTTCATTTATGAACCGGGACAGACTGGTAGAACAACTGCCTGACATGGTTGTCGCGGTTAAGGCGGATTTCTCGTCAGGGTTTCCGGGCGATCACTTGTTCATCATAGGAGAAGACACGGCAAAGTCCCTTGCCAGCATGATGAACAAGGAAGAGAATATTGCGTTGGACGACATGGCTCTGTCCATGATTGGCGAGGTGGTGTCCCAATTGGTCGGCACCCAGATAACGGCGCTGACCAAAGCTACAAGCAACACGGCGATTGCTTCGGTGTCTCCCGAAGCGACCAATGTGCCGAAAGCATTGGTGGCGTTGCCCAGCGGAACATTTCCTTCCGTTGAATACGATCTTGACTTGGGAAATGGGCAGCGGCAGAAATTATGGGAAGTATATGACGGGAATGTGTCGCATGCGATTGGCGCCGCTTTAAACGGAAGCGGCGCAAAGAAAACGCCGGCGGCCGTTCAGCAACAGCCTGCAATGGCGGCGGGTATGCAGGGCATGGGTATGCCAATGGGAGGAATGATGCCAATGGGAGGAGGAATGCCTGGTATGGGTCCGGCTAATGTTCAAGCGGTTCAGTTTCCAAACTTGATGAGTCACGCGGCATCGCAGGAACAGGCTAATATCGGTCTTATCATGGACGTTTTTATGGAGATGACCGTTGAGCTTGGACGCACCAAGAAGCTCATCAAGGAAATCCTCGGCATGGGTGAAGGCACCATCATCGAATTGGACAAACTCGCCGGCGAACCGGTTGATATATTGGTCAACCACAAACTCATCGCCAAAGGCGAGGTTGTAGTCATTGATGAAAATTTCGGCGTTCGCGTTACAGAGATCGTCTCTCCTGTGGAACGTATGAGCGGTATAGCGTAACTTTCTTCAAAAAGAGCCTTCTAAAAAATTGGAAGGCTCCGGTTTTGGAGGGGAAACTGAAAAAAAATAATCTTTTTCTATTTATTTTTTCTCTTATAGGTATACTTATAACTTCTCAAACACTCTATGCGCAAATAGATTCCGTAGCGGTGGAAGACGCGACAGACGCTTCGCAAATCAATGATGAGGAGCAAATTTTTATCGGTGGAGACGAGGTTGACGACGCGACGGCTAATGGAGGTCTTTCAACCTTTCTTCTTATTTTGCGGCTTGTATTGGCGTTGGCGCTGGTGGCGGCGGCAATTTATGGGATCGTGTTTTTTCTGAAAAAAATCGCCCGTCCAGAGACACAGCAAGGACGGTTTGTGAAAGTGCTCGCAAGCGCGGCTTTAGGGACAAACAAGGCGGTTCATGTGATCGCGGTGGGCGCAAAAGCCTGGCTTGTGGGCGACACCGAAAACGGCGGCGTGTCTCTGATAGCTGAATTGACGGATCAGGAGACGATAGACGCCATGCTTCTAGAGGATTCCAGACGAAACGCGGAAAACGCCGGGAAAACCGGTTTTGCAAACCTCTTTAGCAACGTATTGGGAAGCAAAGCTGGCGTCACGGGGAAAAACGAGACGGCCGACGAAACGGCGGCCGCGCCTACGGCTGATCGGCTCCGCAAAACCAGAGAACGCTTGCAGGAGATGCAATGAGCCTGCCTAAATCGCTTGCCATGTCAAAGAAAATTTCAACGCTGGCTATGCTGATTGTCTTGGCGGCGCCTTTGTCCGCGCAGACGTCAGGGCTTTCCGATGATACCCCTGAGTCCGGAGCAACGGCCATTCCTTCGCCCCAAAGCACGGCGATTCCTTTCATTGATCTCACGATTCGGAATCCCGAATCCGGCAGGGAAGTGGCTTTTTCCCTACAGCTTCTGTTGCTCCTTACGGTGTTGTCCCTCGCGCCAAGCATCATCATATTGATGACGAGCTTTCTGCGCGTCTCCATAACGCTTGATTTCATAAAACGCGCTCTTTCACTGCAACAGGTGCCTCCTACGCAGGTTTTAATGGGAATTTCCCTGTTTTTGACCATTTTTATCATGTGGCCTACCTTTAATTCCATCTATAACAACTCAATAAAGCCGCTTTCCGACGGCGAGATCAATGTGGAAGAGGCGTACCGCAGTGCGGAAGCGCCCATGCGTCTCTTCATGTACCGGCAGATGAGCGGACATCCTGAGAACATCAGGCTTTTTATGAACATGCGGGGGCTTGACAAGCCAAATACGCTCGCCGATGTGCCGACATATATACTTATTCCCGCATTTATCCTCAATGAATTGACGGTGGCGTTTAAGATAGGAATTCTTTTGTACATCCCCTTCATCGTGATAGACATGGTGGTGGCGAGCGCCCTTATGTCTATGGGTATGATCATGTTGCCGCCAGTGATGATCTCCATGCCGTTTAAACTCATCCTGTTCGTGTTGATTGACGGCTGGGGGCTTTTAACGAGCCAACTCATCAATTCATTTGTATAACAGGCGGCGTTGATGAGCATTGGCGATGTTGTCAGACTTTTGCGTGGCGGCATTATGGAAGTGTTGCTACTGGCCTCTCCTCTGCTTCTTGCGGCGCTTGTGGTGGGGCTTGTAGTGGCTGTTTTACAGGCGACCACATCCATTCAGGAACAGACACTCACCTTTGTTCCGAAAATAGCGGCGATTCTCCTGATGCTGTTCCTTTTAGGCGGCTGGATGTTCAGCCAGTTGTCCGATTATACGGTGCAGTTGTTCAGGATGATACCAGACATGGCGAAGTAACCTATGTTGGATGAAATCCTCATCGCGACGCCGGCTTTTCTCCTCCTAGCGGTTCGCGCCCTTGCCATGATAGAAACCGCGCCGCTTCTATCTTCCGATGTGACGCCGCAGGTGGTGAAGTTGGCGCTCGCGGGTTTCCTCGCCTATTCGGCGTTTCCAACCGCAATGAACAATGCGGTGGAAGTGAGTACATTCGGCCTTAATTTCATCATGCTGGCCATTGGCGAAGGAATGATCGGGATCATCACCGGATTCTTTATCAACCTTGTGTTTGCGGCGTTTCTGACCGCAGGGCAATTTTTTTCCCTGCAAATGGGTTTCGCCGCCTCTGAAACTTTTGACCCGCTGGCGCAGGAGGAGAATCCGCTCATGGGACAGTATCTCAATCTGGTGGCCATGCTGGTATTCCTGTCCATAGGCGGCTTTCGGGAACTGTTTCTGGGAGGCTTCTGGCGTTCCGTGCAATCTATCAGCATCGCGGACATGGCGCAAGGGCGAGAGCAAAGCATTGCCATGCTTCTTGCCGGATTATCCCGCCTTTTCATGGACGCGATGATCATCGCGTTACCCATTCTGGGAACCTTGTTTCTTACCTCGCTTGCGACCGGTCTTGTTTCCAAAGCCGCGCCCCAGATCAACATTCTTTCCGAAGGGTTTCCCATATCCATTACCACGGCATTTATATTGATCTTTATTACCCTGCCCTTCATGACCGAAACATTCAGCCGCATAATTGATTCAGGATTCGCCACGCTGGAAAGTCTGTTTGTACAGATTGGACATAGAATAGGCGGGTAGCGTGAGATTGCGCTGATTTTATGCTTGCGTTACGGTCGTATTGCGGGATATAGTCATACGATTAGGATAAGACAGTTTTTTCAGAAGAATACATCCACCGTGAGCTTGTATGGAATTTCCCGGACCATCAAACCTCATTCCACCGTTTTCAAATTTTTACGCCGCCATCAATGAAAGCCCCTCGCAAATAACTCTCAATTATGCGAAATTTGAGATGAAATTTTTCAAAAGATATTAATATAAATGAACAAAAAACCTAATCTTTTGGAGGAAATAAAATTATGGTAAGAAGTATCAGAGGAGAGAATATGGCCGGTATAAAAAACGACATAAAAATCCAGATTGCTTTGTTGCTTCTCATGTTTTCACCATTTGCGATTTTTTCAGGCTGTCAGAATAACACTTCAAATGCGCCGAAGGAATGGATATTATTATGGTCTGACGAATTTGACTATTCGGGACCGCCGGATACTGATAAATGGGGTTACGAAGAGGGTATTATTCGTAATAAGGAGGCGCAATACTATACGGACCGGCTTGAAAACGCGGAAGTGACGGAGGGTTGTCTTGTCATCACCGCGCGAAAGGAAAATTACGGGGAAGCCGCATATACCTCGGCGAGTGTCAACACAAAAGGGCGTTTTTCCTTTCAGGGCGGCAGGGTAGAGGTTCGCGCCCGCCTTCCTGAGGGACGCGGAGTGTGGCCGGCTATCTGGACACTGGGGATAAATATTGACGACCCGAATGTGTCGTGGCTTGCTTGCGGCGAGATAGACGTCATGGAGTTTGTCGGCTACGAGGGCGATGCCGTGTATGCTACCGTTCATACCCGTGATTACGGTCAATCCCACGGAAAAGGACGCGGCGGTCGGATAAAGACGGAGCGGCCTTTTGACGATTTTCACATATACGCGCTGGAATGGCATGACAACCGGATGGACTTTTATTTTGATGACACGAATTATTTTACCTGTTACCGCAAAGGCGAAGGTTTTGGTGAATGGCCGTTTGATCTCCCTCAATACTTGCTGATAAATCTTGCAATTGGCGGCAGCTGGGGTGGCCTGGAAGGCATTGACGACACCATTTTCCCTGTGAAATACCGGATTGATTATGTGCGAATTTTTGGCTCGAAGCATTTATAACAAAATGCTCATTGCACAATGAACTATGTGGCGGCCAAGGTTCTTCACACGGTCATTAGCAGTTTCGGCCTTGCTCTGGCAGCCCCCATTACAACCATTGTGGGACCATCCCGTAAATTTCCTGTCGCAAACAACATCATAGTGCCTGACAAAGGCCGGGTGGTCGAACAAGGCCACGACGCGCTTCCGGCGCAGGACGGCCTGTACCGGCGGCTCTACACCCTCCAGACGGAGAGCATTGGCCGGTCGTGTGAAGGTTGACAGACTCACGTCCGACCTGTTCCAATCGGACAAACCTTTCCTCCGCAAGGGAGCTTCCATTGTGGAGGGTTGAGGACGCAGGGCATCGGCGTTTACTCTTCCTTTGGGTTTTCATACTTTTTCTATTTTTTTATCACTTTTTTCCTGTTCGATTGAAGCAAACTGGCGGAGAAACCCCTAATTAGAATAGTATATGCGATCGAAAAGATATCTAACGCGGAATGCGTGGTACGAGGTACGGACGGCGGTCAACGAGGCTGTCGGAAAAGTGTTTTTCGGCCTCGTAGTACACTACATATAGCGTACATTGTTCTTTATGAACACTATATATAGTGGTTGTTTGTCCTGTGACGGACTTTTCCGACAGTCTCAAC
>JAIRTS010000117.1 GCA_031254795.1 Treponema sp. | reverse complement strand
TCCGAAGCGGAACTGCTTTCCCTCATAGCGGCTTTGAATGAGGACGCGGCGGTTCACGGAATTCTGGCGCAGCTTCCTCTGCCGAAGCATGTGAGGGAAGATCGGGTGATTGACGCCATTTCCCCCAAAAAAGATGTTGACGGCTTTCATCCGGTTTCCGTGGGAAACATGGTTCTGGGCAGGGACGGCTTCCTGCCATGTACGCCGAACGGCGTCATGCGGCTTCTCCAAACGCTCGACATTCCGCTGGACGGGGCGCACGCGGTCATTGTGGGGCGGTCGAACCTTGTCGGCAGACCCCTGTCTATTCTGTTGACCCGCAAAGACATCAACGCGACGGTGACGCTCTGCCACACCGGCACAAAGGATCTGGCGCGGCACACGCGGCAGGCTGACATCCTGATAGCCGCGGCCGGGAAGGCTGGGTTGATCACCGGCGACATGGTGAAAGACGGCGCGATTGTCATTGACGTGGGGGTGAACAGGGTGAGCGACGCTTCCGCGAAGAAAGGATACCGCTTGCGCGGGGACGTGGATTTTGAGGCGGTTTCCCAAAAAGCGGCGTTCATCACGCCGGTGCCGGGCGGAGTAGGCCCCATGACCATCGCCATGCTTTTGCAGAATGTGGCGACTGCGGCGGAGAAGACGCTGGATGCTTGATGTGCAGAATCAAGCCGATACGCGGGAGATTCCGCTCGACAAGGTTGGCGTCAAGGGTCTTGAGTACCCTATCCGTGTGCTTGACAAGAAAAACAAGTCGCAGTATACATCCGCGACAGTCGATCTTTTCGCAAACCTGCCGAAACATTTCAAGGGAACCCACATGAGCAGGTTCATTGAAATCTTTCACCGGTACCGCAACGATCTCACGATGCCTATGTTTTTGAACATGCTCGCCGATATTCGCGGAGACCTGGACGCGGAGGCGAGTTTCGGCGTTGTGAATTTTCCGTATTTTCTTGAAAAAACCGCGCCTGTTTCCGCGCTTCCGGGCATGATGAGCTACCGGTGCAACTATCAGGGGGAGGTCAACGCGCGCGGCAGGCATTTCACCGTGTCGATTTCCGTACCGGTCGCCACCGTGTGTCCTTGTTCAAAAGCCATAAGCGAGCGCGGGGCGCACAACCAGCGGGGAATCGTGAAAGTTACGCTGGAATTGGGGCCTTTTTTCTGGATAGAAGATGTCATTGACATTGTGGAAAAAGCCGCTTCGAGTCCGGTCTATTCGCTTTTGAAACGCGAAGATGAAAAATTCATCACCGAACGCGCCTATGACAACCCGAAATTTGTTGAAGATTTGGTGAGAGACGTGTACCTAAGCATACGAGACATCAAGCAATTTCCCCGTTTTTCCGTTGAAGCTGAAAATTTTGAGAGCATTCACAACCACAGCGCGTTTGCGCGCGCCGAATATGTTGGATGACGCTTCGCTGGTTTTCCACTGGCTTTCCGCTGGAAAATATCGCGCGAAAAGGCGTTGACTATCCGCTCGAACTTCCCTACAATAGGATCATGCAAAAGCGTATCTTTTCTCTTGCAAATAAAAAGATAACGCCCGTTCTCTGGTGGATTTCCTCCATCGGGCTTGGCGTTGTCCTGATGGTGACTCCGGTTTCTTACGCGGACGCGCAGGGAAATCAAAGTCCACGACAGTACGGCTCAATAGTACAACAGATACTTGAATTTATTCAAAACCATTATGTTGACGAAGTTGATCCAAGGACGCTGTACGAAGGCGCCATGAACGGAATGTTCGACGCGCTCGGGGATCCGCATTCGAACTTTTTGTCCGCGCGGGATATGCTGGATTTAAACGACACGACTTCAGGCAATTTTGGAGGCGTTGGTTTGTATATTTCAAAACCGGTTGAGGCGAGAGACGGAAATCCCCCGTACGTTGAAGTGGCCGCGCCTATGGAAGACACGCCCGGCTGGCGCGCGGGAATCAACGCCGGCGACCTCATCATCAAAATTGACGGCGAGCCGACCGATGATCTCACCATGGACGAGGTGCTTGAGCGACTGCGCGGCAAGCCCGGCACCGATGTCACGACGCTTATCCGGCGGGGGGCGAACATCGAATTTTCGGTGACGATTACGAGAGCCGTTATTGAAGTGCCAACCGCGAAATACGCCATGATAGGCGATGCGGGCTACCTCAAGCTCCTTACGTTCACCCCCATGACCAGCGAGCGGGCGAAAGATGCGCTGGCGTATTTCCGCGAGCATAATTACAAGGCGCTGATCCTTGATTTGCGGAACAATTATGGCGGACTGCTCAACGCGGCGATTGATGTCTGCAATCTGTTTCTGGACGGCGGCGTCGTGGTCAGCACCAAGTCCCGAATACCCAGAGAAAACCGCGTCTTTTCCGCTCAAAAGGACGCCGCGGTTCCCGCTGATATGCCTGTTGTCGTACTTATCAACAATGCGTCCGCCTCAGCGTCGGAGATCGTCGCGGGCGCGTTGAAGGACAGAGGCAGGGCGTATCTTGTGGGTGAGAAATCCTATGGAAAAGGCTCGGTGCAGCAGGTCTTCCCGATACATGGCAGCGAGGACGGGTACAAAATCACGGTCGCGCGGTATTATACCCCAAGCGATGTGAATATTGACAAGATCGGCATCCCGCCCGACAGGGGAGTGAAAGCGCCCGAATTCACCGAGGAGGACACGCCAAACCTCAAGGCGCTTGTCGAAGCGAACGAGATTCCGGCGTATGTAAAGGAGCGTCCGAATCTTTCATTTGCGGAAATAAACGCATACGCGGCGCAGTTAAGCGCGAAATACTCCCTTGACGCGGAGCTGCTGCGTATTCTCATCAGAAACGAACAGAATCGTATGACGGCTGCGCCGGTGTACGACCTTGACTACGATGTTCAGTTGCAGGAAGCGGTGAATATCCTCAACGACGGCTCATATAAACAACTGTTGCGGGGCACAAAGACCCTGAGACAACTGCAAGACGAGGCTGAAATGGAGGAACTGCCGGCAGCCTCATGAAACAATTCCTTCTGCCGCATCCAGACGACGCTCACGGAGTGGTGCGCTTGACCGGCGCTGATTACCGCTACCTTGCGAGGGTCAGGCGTTTACGCGAAGGCGATGTATTCACGGCGCGTTTGCCGGATGGAACCGAAACCCGGGCGCTGGTGCAAGCCGTGTCCGGCGACGCCATTGTCTGCGAATGTCTTGCGCCTGTCGAGCGAATGGCAAGCTCGCATCTGCCGCCCGTACTCCTTTTTCAGTCTCTGCCCAAGGGCGCCAAGATAGACCAAATCGTCCGGCAGGCCGCGGAAAGCGGCGTTGCGGAAATTATTCCCTTCGTCTCCGCGTACACCGTGCCGAAATTAAAAGGAGCGGAAGAAACGGCTGGAAAAATCAACCGGTGGAAGCGGATCGTTAAAGAGGCCCGCCAGCAAAGCGGTTCTGTCGTTGAGACCCGCGTTAAAGAGGCATGTACGGTTGACGCTGTTTTTTCCTATTGGGAAACTGTTGGAAAACGGTATAAAAATCCGGCGGGCATCCTGCTTCATCAGGAGCCGTTTACGGCGAGCGGCAGCTTTCATCGCTGTCTTGCGGGAAACCCTGATTGCGTCGCCGCAGTTGTCGGCCCGGAAGGGGGATTTTCCCCGGAAGAGGCCGAACGGTTCGTACGGGCGGGTTTCAAGCCCCTTGTCATAGGGGCCAATGTGCTGAGAGCCGAAACTGCGGCCGTATACGCGGTGGCGGCAATTCGTATCTTACTTTTGGAGAGTGCGGAATGGATGTTGAAAACTCCACAGGGCAGGTGAAAGAACGGATCAACCTGTTGAATGTGCCGATAGATACTGTCGAAAAAGAAAATCTTCCTATTGTTATCGGCAACCTGCTGGGAAGCGGAGGAGCTAAACACATCGTGCTGTTGTCCCTGTGGGATTTGTTGAGGGCGAGGCGAAACAACGAATACCGTTCTTATGTGCTTAACGCGGATGTGATTATCCCCATATCGAAAAGTTTAGTCGGCGGCTCGCGTTTTGCGCTTGGCAAGAAACCGATTCGGTACATGCCGTTTGATTTCATTATCGCGCTTCTTTCCCTTCTTGAGATTCGGGAACAGTCGGTGTACCTCATGGGCGGCAAGAAAAAAGTCCTTGAGAAAGCCGAAAAAAATGTCAAGCATACCTTTCCATACCTGCAAATTGTGGGACGTTGCGCCGGACGCTTCAAAAAAAACAGAGAGGACGCCATTCTCGAAGCCATACGAAAAGCCGCGCCATCCCTTCTGCTTGTCGGCAAGGGCGTTCAGGGGGAGGAACTGTGGATACAACGCAAGGGTGACAAGCTGGGTCCCGGCATCCGGCTCTGGTGCAGCGATATGTATGAAGTTTTTGCGAACAAGAAACGCCATCCGACGGAATATACCTTTAAGCACGGTCTTGAATGGATTGGGTTTTGCTTAAAAAAACCGGCGCATTTTTTGCGGCTGTTTCCGTACATCTACTATATATTTCTTCTGTTGTTCTATAAATTTTTCAAAAACAAAAAAACTGTCTCGGCAAAGGAACAGTAGAAGCCGGCGTTATGTATAAACCTTATATGCAACCCGTAACAAAATCTGCGCCTGACATCGTCGCGCCTGAACCTCGCGTTTCTCTGAGGGCACGGTTGCTGTGCCGTTTGGTCGGACGGTTGTATCTGCGTCAATTTATCGGCGGCGCGAAAGTCAGCGCGCAAGAAAAAGGGCATTTGATTGAAAGTTTTACCCGCGCCTTCAAAAACGAAAGCCGATGCATCGTCGCTTTTCTGCATCCAACCGGCGCGGAGCCGCAAATACTGGGATGGTTCACCCTGTGCCGCCTCAAGACGCTCGCTGGAAAAGCGGGCGCCGTATGCGCGATTCCGCCCCACCTTAGGTTTGTGTATGGATACGAAGTCTTGCGCTGGGGCGGAGCGCTCGCGCGGTTTATTCTTCCACGAATCGGCGCCATGCCCGTGTATCACACGAAATTTGATTCGCGCAGTATGGAATGCATCTACAAGGCTTTGACGGACGGGCCTTACCCGGTAGCCATCGCCCCGGAAGGACAGGTTTCTTACTTTTCAGATCGGACGCCCCATCTGGAGCAGGGAGCGGTGCGCATAGGGTTTACCGTGGCGGAACGGCTTGAAAAAAGCGAAAAGCTGTGTCCGGTTGAGGTGCTGCCAGTCTCGGTGCAGTATTGTTACAACGGGAGCGCCGCAGGCGCGGGCCGCGCCAGGAAGTTGATGGAAAAATTGTTGCGAAGCGTTGAGCGGTGCGTCGGAGTGGAACGCCCCAAAGACCGGAGAACGCCGCTTGACGAAAGGCTGCGCCTGTGCAGGGAACTCATCCTTGAAAAAAACGAAAAGCGTTACGGTATAAAAACCGATAAAAGGGCGGAGAATTTTTCAGAGCGAATTGACGCCCTTATAGAAAAATGTTTGGATCGTACCGAAAAAACACTTGACGTGACAAAGCGCGGCGACATCTTTGCCAGAATGTACTCCCTGCGGCAGATATGCTGGGATCACATCTTCATTCCGGGAAAAATATCGCTGGATGACATGCCTCAACTTGACCGTTCAATAGCGGATCTCAACGCGGGGGAAGCGTGGCATGCGAGTCGTCATCTTGAAATAGTTGACTTTGTGTGGTATCTCCGCTGCGCGCCGGCGCCTACGGCGGAGAGTCCGCTGTATCAGCAGATTGAATATGTACAGAACCTGTGGGACTTTGCGAACCGCACCATGGGAGGCGTTTTTGGAACAAGAAAGCTCATTCATCCGAACAAGGTGATTGTCAAAACATCCGCTCCCATCAATCTGAACGATTGTCTTGACGCCTATCATCATGACAGAAAGGAAACCGTGAAAAAAGTGATGGCTGAACTGGAGGAAAAATTTCTTGAACTGACGAACAGCAGAGAGGAAACGGAATAAGAACCAGACGATTTCGAGGCCGTCCGCATTATTATGTATGTTCACATTTTTATCGTGTTCAAAACCGGATTCATCCTCAACAAAGCCTGTTGTCGCGGCGAGTGTCTTGCCGCAGGCGTGGTTTGTGGAGCGATTGCGCGGGTCTCCGGCGCGCCACAGCACAGACACCGCGTCAGGTTCGCCTTTGACATATTAACGCTTGCGGGGCATTGGCAGACATTCGGCTTGGGAGAGAACCTGCGAAGATACTGGCGGCGGCATATCAAAACTCAACTCTCCACGCTTGACAAGGACACAACAAGAGCGTGTGTGAACGGAATTATCAAAAGCTTGTCGCAAAAATCAACGCGGAATTCGAGTCTTTGCGCCAAGAGCTTGGCCATTGGGCGGAGAGCCTGTGTTCGCGCATCTCCGGCCTTCGGGTATTTTCTTGATAAATTCAATATCAGACAGAAGCGGTGGAAACCGGCGGCAAGAAGCATGGGCATCGGGCGCTCAACTCGCTTATTGAAAAAGCCGGACGGGAAAAGCCGGCCGCTATTTTCGTTCAGACGGAGTTTCCCTCCGCGACCGCGAAAACAATAACGGAGGCGACCAGCGCGGATGTCATCGCGCTTGATCTCTTTTCCCGCGACTGGCTTGAAAATATCAGGATAACGAGAGAAGCGCTGAAAGGCAGCGTATTGCGCCCGCGATACACCATTAAACAATGATATACAAATATTTTTTCAAAAATAATTATGAAGACTTCTCGGGCGGCAGGGTTATTCCGCATAAATTAAACTATCCGAATTTTCCCGTAAGATTGGCGGGGGAAATATT